>DAOUEH010000053.1:0-4166 GCA_034430635.1 Dehalococcoidales bacterium
GTCACCCACCGGCACGGCTGCCCCACCTTCATGCAGATGAACCACGACGGCCCCTGGCAGATTAACCTGGGCTTAGCGCCCGACCCGCCCGGCCAGGGCCCGCCGATAGCCGCCTCGGCGGTGACCCTGAAATCGGTAAACGACTTCCACAACGAGACCCCGCACGCCCTGACCATCGAGGAGATAGAGGCGATTATCGACAAGTTCGCCTCGGCCGCCGTGCGCGCGGAGAAGGCGGGCTTCGACGGCGTGGATATCAACGCCGCCAGCTCCCACCTGCTGCACAACTTCCTCTCCCCCTTCTGGAACCGCCGCCAGGACAGCTACGGCGGCAGCCAGGAAAACCGGGCTAGGTTCGTCACCTCCATCGTCAGGGAAATCAAGAAGCGGCTGGGCGGCGACTTCCCCGTCTCCGTCTGCATCAACGCCATTGAAATCGGCCGGCTGGTCGGCCTCCCCGACGATAACTGCATTACCACCGCCGACGCCCGCGCCACCGCCCGGCTACTGGAGGCGGCCGGGGCCGATAACATCCACGTGCGCAGCCACTGGCTGGGCTATCACGTCGGCGCCTACCTCACCGACGTCTTTTTCTACCCGGAGCCGCCCATCTCTCCCGATGCCTTCCCCCCGGAGTACGACAGCCGCCACCGCGGGGCGGCCGTCAACGTGCCCCTGGCCGCCGCCATTAAAAAAGAGGTCGGCATCCCGGTGATGACCGTGGCCAAGCTCGACCCTGCCCTCGGGGAGAAGGCCCTGCGGGCGGGCCAGGTAGACTTCATCGGCATGACGCGCCGCCTGCAGGCCGACCCCGACCTGCCCAATAAGGTGGCCGCCGGCAGGCTCGAGGACATCGCCCCCTGTACCGCCTGCGAGAACTGCCTGGGGAGCCAGCGCTGCCGCATCAACGCCTTCATGGGGGCGGACTTCAACACCATCGAGAAGGCCGAAAAGAAGAAGAAAGTGGCCGTCATCGGCGGCGGCCCGGCGGGTATGGAGGCGGCGCGCGTGGTGGCTTTGCGCGGCCACGACGTCACCCTCTACGAAAAATCAACCAGGCCGGGCGGTCTGCTTGCCATCGCCGCCCTCGTCAAGGGCACCGAGCTGGAAGACCTGCCCGCCATGATACGCTATCTGAAACGCCAGATTAAGCAACTGGGGGTGAAGATACAGACCGGCAGAGAGTTAAATGCCGCCGATATTATCGCCACTCAGCCGGATGCGGTCATCGTCGCCACCGGGGGACTGCCCGCCGCCCCGGAGATACCGGGCATAGACCGCCCCAACGTGGTCAGTACCGCCGCCCTGCACCGGAGGCTGAAATTCTTCCTGCGCTTCCTGGGGCCGGGCGTGCTGCGCTGGCTGACCAGATTATGGATGCCGGTGGGGAGGCGCGTCGTCGTCATCGGCGGGGGGCTGCACGGCTGCGAGCTGGCCGAGTTCCTCACCCGGCGGGGGCGTCAGGTCACCATCGTCACGGCGGAGGCAAACCTGGGCGAAGGGATGGTGGACGTGCTCATGGCCTACCTCTTCGGGTGGTTCCAGAGAAAAGGCGTGGGCATGGTGAGCGGGGTGAAACAGATGGAGGTCACCGCCGCCGGGCTGGAAATCGTGACCGCGGAGGGCGAGCGCCGGGTCATCGCCGCCGATACCGTCATCCCGGCCCTGCCGCTCCGGCCGAACATGGAGCTGTACGATAGCCTTAAAGGCCAGGTACCCGAGATTTACGCCGTCGGCGACTGCCAAGAACCCCTCCTCATCGCCGACGCCATCGGCACCGGCCTGCGGACGACGCGTCATATCTAGCATCTCGCTACCACCGGAGGCGTTTTCATGACGGATTACGGCTACGCCGGGCAAATCCTCAAGGTAGACCTGAGCGACGGCGCTGTGGCGCGCCTGCCCACCGCCGACTACGCCGGGCGCTTCATCGGGGGGCGGGGGCTGGCCACACGATTGTACTGGGAGCTGGTACCGCCCTCGGTAACCTCGGCCGCCGACCCGGCCAACTGCCTGCTCTGCGCCGCGGGGCCGGTGGCCGGTTTCCCCGGCTTCGCCGGGTCGCGCTGGAACGTCTGCGGCCTGTCCCCGGCGGGCCGGCACGATTCCTTTTCCTACAGCAACCTGGGGGGGCGGTGGGGCATCACGCTGAAATACGCCGGTTACGACGCCCTGGCCGTCGTGGGCAAGGCCCCCCGGCCCGTATATATCTTCATCCACGACGGCGAGGCGGAAATCCGGGACGCCTCCCATCTCCGGGGGCAGTCCAGCTTCGACGCCTACGACGCCCTCAAGGCCGAGCTGGGGCCGAAGGCAAGCATCCTCACCATCGGCCCGGCCGCCGAGAACCTGGTCGGTTTCGCCACCGTCTTCGCCGACGACGGCGCCTCCGGCTCGGGGGGCATGGGGGCCGTCATGGGCGCCAAAAACCTCAAGGCTATCGCCGTCACCGGCGGCAGGAGGCCGGTCGCCGCCCACCCGGAGAGGCTGCGCCAGGTCGCCGGGTACATCCGGTCGTTCAACCGCAAGCCGCCCCAGTCCATGTGGGGGTTGCCGGGCAGGACGCGGAACTTCATTTGCTACGGATGCGGCATGGGCTGCGACCGCCATATGTACGACGGCGCCGACGGGCGGCGCTACAAGCACTTCTGCCAGCCCACCGACGCCTACCAGAACCAGGCCCAGGAGTACTACGGGGAGTGGAACGAGGTGCAGCTCAAGGCCATCCAGCTCTTCGACGGCTACGGGCTGGATACCTCGGTGATGAAGGGGATGATTGCCTGGCTCATCGCCTGCTATAAGGAAGGTCTCCTCAGCGAGGCGGCCGCCGGTCTGCCGCTTTCTGAGGCGGGCAGCGGCGAGTTCATCGAGGCCCTCACCGGCCGCATCGCCCGCCGCGAGGGCTTCGGGGATGTCCTGGCCCGGGGCACCATCGCCGCGGCCGAATCAATCGGCGGGCGGGCGGTAGAGATGCTCAGCGACTTCATCGCTACCCCGGCCAGCGAGACCAAGGACTACGACCCGCGCCTGATGATGACCACCGCCCTCCTCTACGCCACCGAGCCGCGGCGCCCTATCCAGCAGCTCCACGACGTGGTCGCCCCGCTGATGATGTGGCTGGACTGGTCGCCGGGGGACGAGTCCACCGCCATCTTCAAGGACAACCTCGGCAACGCGGCGCATAACTTCTGGGGGGGCGATATCGGCGCCGATTTCTCCACCTACGACGGCAAAGCCCGGGCGGCCAAACTTATCCAGGACCGCAACCACGCCCAGGAGAGCCTGGTGCTCTGCGACATGAGGTGGCCGATGAACCTGGAGTTTTATCCCGGCGGCTACCGCGGCGAGCCCACCCTGGAAAGCCAGATTTATTCCGCGATAACCGGCCACGAGGTGGACGAGGCCGGGCTCTACCGCCTGGGGGAGGGAATCTTCAATTTACAGCGGGCCGCCCTGCTGCGGCAGGGCTGGCGGCCGGAGCGGGACGATACCATCATGGACTACCTGTTTACGGAGCCGCTCAAGGAGGGGGAGCTTTTCTATGACCCCGAGGGCCGGGCCCCCGGCCCGCAGGGCGAGCCCATTTCCAAGGTGGGGGCGACCGTGGACAGGGAAGAATTTAAGAAGATGAAAGAGGAATATTACCGGCTGCGGGGCTGGGATGCCGCCAGCGGCCTGCCTACCCGGGCCGGACTCGAGTCCCTGGGGCTGGCGGACATCGCCGCCGACCTGGAGACCAGGGGACTCTTAAGATAATCATTTTAGACTAAAGGGGGAAAGCCATGACCAGTATAAACGCGGAGAAGTATTTCGTTAAAAAGCCTGCCTACGAGGTCACGCCGCCAGTAGAGGTCAAGGGGCGGCTGCCCGCCATGACGGTGATGAGCAACACGCTGGTGCCGGGGTCGAACAACTACGTGGAAATCGGCTGGGTGACCGCCATGCCCGACCCGCCCACGCACATCCACGAGCACGTCCACGACTACGATGAAATAGTGCTGCACATCGGCACCGACCCGGCCGACCGCGAAGACCTGGGGGGCGAGATTGAGTTCGTCGTGGACGGCCAGCCACTCACCTTAACCAAGACCTCCGGGGTCTTCGTCCCCAGGGGCGTCAAGCACGGCCCGCTTACCTGGAAGCGGTTCACCAGGCCGCACCTGGAG
>DAOUEH010000054.1:0-3117 GCA_034430635.1 Dehalococcoidales bacterium
GGCCGGAGTTCGCGATATCATACCCTTCGTCGTCATTATCATCGTCATGGCCATCAAGCCCTTCGGCCTCTTCGGGGAGGAGCGCATTGAGCGTATCTAGATACATTCATAACGACAGCGGGGGAGGGGACACCGCGGCATGAGTCTACCCTGCGGGATTCGTAACCATAGCTATGCCCAGGACATGGCCATCGTGCGCACCCGGACGCAGTGGGGGCTGCTGCTCGGCCTCTTCGTCATCCTGTTCACGGCGCCGCTGTACCTGAGCGGCTACTGGATGGGCGTTTTCAATACCATCGGCATCACCCTCATCGCCGCCATCGGCCTCAATATCCTCATCGGGTACTGCGGGCAGCTCTCCATCGGCCACGCCGGCTTTATCGCCGTGGGCGCCTATACCTCGGCCATCCTCACCACCCGCTTCGGCCTTCCCTTCCCGGTGGCCCTCATCAGCGCCGGTATTATGGCCGGGCTGGTCGGTATCGTCTTCGGCCTTCCCTCCATCCGGGTAAAGGGGTTCTACCTGGCCATCACCACCATCGCCGCCCAGTTTATCATCATGTGGATTATCAACCAGTGGGGATGGACGGGCGGTCAGCTGGGCATGACGGTGCCCTTCGCCTCCGTGGGCGGCTACGTCTTCCGCAGCGGGGCCAGCCAGTTTTATCTCATCATCGGTATCACCGTGGTCTGCGTGTTCCTGGCCAAGAACCTGGCCCGTACCAAGGTGGGGCGCGCCTTTATCGCCATCCGCGATAACGACCTGGCCGCCGAGGTAATGGGCGTCAACCTGCTCTATTACAAGCTGCTGGCCTTCTTCATCGGCTGTTTCTTCGCCGGCATCGCCGGGAGCCTCTTCGCCCACTATAATGTGAGCCTGACGCCGGAGCAGTTCAGCTTCCGCGATTCCATCCTCTACGTGGGCATCATCATCATCGGGGGGCTGGGCACCAGCATCGGGCCTATCTTCGGCGTCCTCTTCATCCGCCTGCTTCAGCAAGTCCTCACGATTAACGTGGTGCCTTTCCTGGAAAATTCCCTGACGATGTTCCCGTCCGGGTTCGCCACCGGCGTTACGCCCATGCTCTTCGGCCTGGTCATCGTCCTCTTCCTCATTCTGGAGCCGCGCGGTCTGGCGCACCGCTGGGCGCTTTTCAAGGCATCCTACCGGCTATGGCCGTTTTCGTATTAAGATAAAGGGGGTAATGTCTATGTAGTTCACGGCTGTAAAAACAGCGAAACGAGCAAACTACAAGGGAGGAAAAATGAAAAGTAACAGATGCCTCATGATAACGGTATTTATCTGCCTGGCCCTCGTCGTGGCGGCGCTGCCGCTGCTGACTGCCTGCGGCGACGCCGATAAGGAAGGCAAGTCGCTCAAGATAGGTATCTCCACGCCTTCCACCGGGCCGGCCGCCGAGAAGGGACGGCCGCTGGAGCACGGCCAGAAGGACGCCATCGAGTACGTCAACAACGAGCTCGGCGGCGTGGACGGCTACCAGCTGGAAATCGTCTGGCGTGATAACGCCTACGATGCCGCCAACATGTCCAATATCATCCGGAATTTCATGGACGAGGGCTGCCTGATGTTCTCCACGTCATCCTCGGCCATGATGACCGCCGCCATGGGCCTGGCCAATCAGAACGGATTCGCCGGACTGGCGGCCTTCTCGTCGCCCAACCTCTACCGCCCGCCGCAGCATATCTACGGCCAGCTGCCGGACTACGGCGACGACTTCCTGGCCTTCATGCAGTACTACCTGGATAATCTCTGGGAAGGCAGCGGTAGCCCCAAGGTTGCCATCCACGCCCTCAATAACTCCACCGGCAAGGGCGCCATCGACGCCGCCCGGGCCTACGCCGAGGAGATGGGCATCGATATCCTCTGGGACGGTGCCGTGGGCAAGGCCTTCGAGCATACCACCACCACCATCTCCGAGATGGAGTCGCTGACCCGCATCAAGGGCATGGACCCGGACGTCCTCTACATCTCCAGTACCCCGGCCCCCACCGCCCTCATCATCCAGAACGCCCGTGACCTGGGCCTGGACGTGGTCATCGCCTCCGGTCACGCCGGCTATACATCGGCGCTGGTCGAGCTGGCCGGTGATGCCGCCGAGGGCGTCTACGGCGTCTTCCCGACGGTAAGCTGGGGCGACGACGTGCCCGGCATGGACAAGCTCATGGAGTACTGCGATGCCAACCACCCCGATGACGCCGGTAACGGCGACTATATCACCGGCTGGGCGCAGAGTCTCATCATGGCCAAGATAGTGGAAACGGCCGTCAAGAACGTTGGCTACGACGACCTGGCCGCCGGTGACGCCGCCGCCTGGGCGCTGCTGGAAACCGAGGGCATCCAGAAGCTCAATAACTATGATGTCGATGGCCTACACGGCCCGGTAACCTATACGGCGGGCGATAACCGCCTTTCCAAGTCGGTACGCGTCTTACAGGTACAGGACGGGGTAATCACGGCCCTGACCGACTGGATTGACGCGCCGGTGGTGGAATACGAAAACTTCGACTGGTTCGGACAATAAATCGCCTCAATCGGGGCCCTGCCGTGGGGTGGGGCCCCGAAGAGGGCAGGGGATAGCTTAATATGCTCAGACTCAATAGCATTGAGGTAACTTACCTCAATGTCATCAGGGTGCTGCACGGCGTCTCCATGGCCGTGGAGGACGGGGCTATTATCGCCCTCCTGGGGGCCAACGGCGCCGGTAAAAGCACCACGCTCAAGGCCATCTCGGGGCTGCTGCGCGTCGAGGAGGGCGAGGTCACCGACGGCTCCATCGAGTGGAACGGCGAGCGCATCGACCGCAAGGGCCCCGAGGAAATCGGCAAGCTGGGCATCATCCAGGCGCTGGAAGGACGGCACGTCTTCGAGCACCTCAATACCGAGGAGAACCTCGTGGTGGGCGCCCATAACCGCCGCGACCGCAGCGCCGTCAGGGCCGACCTGGAGATGGTCTACGACTATTTCCCGCGTCTCAAGGAGCTGCGGAAGAATGTTGCCGGTTACCTTTCCGGCGGCGAGCAGCAGATGCTGGTCATCGGCCGGGCGATGATGGCCACCCCTAAACTCATGATGCTGGACGAGCCCTCGCTGGGGCT
>DAOUEH010000055.1:0-2060 GCA_034430635.1 Dehalococcoidales bacterium
CGGCGGGCCGCCCGCAGCAGCTTCCGCGACTTGCTGTCGGCGGTGGCGGTCACCGTGCAGGTATTGAGGATATAGATATCCGCCGCATCGGCGGGCGCCACCAGCCGGTAGCCGGCCCCGGCGAGGCGGCGCGCCAGCGCCTCTATCTCCGCCTGATTCAGCTTGCAGCCGAGGCTGTCCAGGGCCACCCTGGGGGCGTTATTCATGTCGCTCATACTCTTTCCGGTAAGGGGCGGTTCCCTGAAATTATACCGTTCGTGTTACGATGGGGTCAAAATGTCAACATTTTTGACAGCTGCCATTGACAGCTACAGCGTTATGGTGCATAATAGGGGACGTGTAACATTTTTTGCCTAGAAGGGCAGGTGTAAATGCTCAGAATCAGACTACGGCGCATGGGAGCCAAGAAAAAGCCAAGCTACCGGCTGGTTGTTGCCGATATTCGGGCGCCCCGCGATGGGGCGTTTGTCGATATCATTGGTCATTACGACCCCCTCACCGACCCGGAGACCATCGTTGTTGAAGAAGATAAAGCACTGCACTGGCTGCGACAGGGGGCAAAGCCGACAGAAACCACTGCCAGACTGCTGGGTAAGGCAGGTATTCTAGAAAAGTTTAGACCAGTCAAGGAGAAGGCATGAAAGACCTAGTGGAATACATCGCCAAGTCAATCGTCAATGAACCCGATGCAGTGAATGTGGAAGAGGAGACCAATGAAGAGGGCATCACGCTGAAGCTGACCGTGGCCGATGACGACAAGGGGAGAATCATCGGCAAGCAGGGGCAGATTGCCCAGGCCATGCGCACTTTGCTCAGGGTGAAGGCCGCCAAAGCCGCTACCAGAGTCCGACTCGAAATAATGTAAATTGTCCTTAATCAGCCCGCCTCACCGGACGGGGAGCCGGGGCGCTCCCCCCTGTCATCGTTCGAGCCTCCCGCTTGTGGGATGCCCAGAAGTCTACCGGCGTTCTGCTAAAAATGGAGCAAAACCAGGCAAATCATCCGCCCGAAGACCGTTACTATTACGACCAGATTATCGGCCTGCGCGTCGTCACCACCGGGGGAGAAATCATCGGGGATATCGTCGATATCCTCTCCGGCCAGAGCAACGATAATTACGTCGTCCACGGCCCCCGCGGCCAGGTGCTCATCCCCGCCATCGAAGACGTTGTCCAGTCTATCGACCTTAAAGAGAAGACTATTACCATCGAGGCCATCGAGGGGCTCCTGGAGCTTAATGAAAAAAAGCCGCCGAAATAGCCCGGCGGCTTTCGTGCTTGCTACCTTTTTTACCCCCGCTTTCGTAGCTGGGCCCGTTGACCTACCATACCCCTCTGGGGTATAATTATACCGAGCATAGCGTCTATTTTCCTGTCCATTATTTCAACCCGCCACCTTCACGCGCCATGCCCAGCAAATAATATTCAGGAGGTACGTACGTGCACGCGACCATCCAGAAGCCAATCGATGAAATTATAGGTAACCTTGAGCCCGGAGAGAGGGTATTCGTGGTCGGCTGCGACAACTGCGCCGCCAAGTGCCATTCGGGAGGCATACCTGAGACTGAGGAAATGGCAAACCGGTTAAAAAAGAGAGGGGTGGATGTAATTGGCTGGTGTGTACCTCAGCCAAAAGGAGTTTCGCTCTGCAAGCTCGCCAACACCAAAAAAGTGCTTCAAGAGGAATATGGTGAGGAGACCAAACGGGCCGATTCTTTCCTCATTCTCGCCTGCGGACAGGGAATCCACACGGTTATGGACGCTACCGATGGCGGTATGGTCCATGCGGGGTGCGATACCATCTTCGGCGGGGAGACGGTAACGGATGACTTTATCACCGAATATTGCTCCCTGTGCGGCGATTGTATTGTCGAGAGCACCGGAGGCCTCTGCCCGGTGACGCTCTGTGCCAAGAGCCTGCCCAATGGCCCCTGCGGCGGCGCCAAGAACGGCAAGTGCGAGGTGGACCGGACACGGGACTGCGGCTGGCAGCTTATCTACGACCGGCTCAAGGAGCTCGGCAAGCTGGAGGATATGGCGGTCTACCAGGAGCCCAAGAAT
>DAOUEH010000056.1:0-6757 GCA_034430635.1 Dehalococcoidales bacterium
GCGACCGACTCGTGGTCGGAGGAGATACCAGCGGCGATATAGGCATTGAGGCTTCTGCCGGAGACGCCGGGGGCGTGCCCGTCGACGACCCGGCCCCCCGCCGCCCCGATTTTGGCCAGCATGGCGTCGTCGCCGGCGATGACGCCGGGGTAGTTCATCACCTCGCCCAGGCCGATGCACTCCCTGAGCTTCAGGATGCTCTTGATGTCCTCCGGCCCCAAAGCGGCCCCGGAGGTCTCCAGGTGGGTGGCCGGGACGCAGGAGGGCGCCATGAGGAAGAGGTCGAAGGGCAGGCGGCGGGCGCACTCCACCACGTAGCGGATGCCCGCCAGGCCCGCCACGTTGGCAATCTCGTGGAGGTCGGTGACGATGGCCGCCGTGCCGTGCGGCACCACCGCCCGGGCGTACTGCCCCACGTCCAGCATCGAGCTCTCCAGGTGGACGTGCCCGTTGATAAGGCCGGGGGCCAGGTACTTCCCCCCCAAATCGATAATTTCTTTCGCCTGCGTATAGTCGCCGACCCCGGCCACCCGCTCGCCGCACAGGGCCACGCTGCCCGTCTCGATTTCGCCGTTGAAGGTATTGACGATGCGGGCGTTGGCCAGCACCAGGTCGGCGGGGGCGTCGCCCCGGGCGACGGAGATGAGCTCCGGCAGGCTTTTCAAAATCAATCCTCCAGACAGCAGATATCGGGGAGGTTGCGGTATTTATTGTCAAAATCAATGCCGTAGCCGACGATGAACTTATCCGGCACGGTCAGGCCCAGGTAGTCTATGGACACCGTGGCCTGGTGGCGGGCGGGCTTGTCGGTCAGGGCGCAGACCTTGAGGGAGGCCGGCCTTTTCTTCTTGAGGTAGTCCAGCAGGAAGGCCAGCGTCAGGCCGGTATCGACGATGTCCTCCACCACCAGCACGTGGCGGCCCCGTACCGGCAGGCGCAGCCCCTGCACCACCTTTACCCGCCCCGAGGACTGCGTCCCGCCGCCGTAGCTGGAAAGGCGCACGAAATCCACCTCCAGGGGGAAATCGAGGCGGCGGACGAGGTCGGCCAGGAAGATGAAAGAGCCCTTGAGGACGCCGAGCAGCAGGGGATTTTTCCGGCGGTAGTCGCGGGTGATATCCGAGGCCAGGCGCGCTACGGCGGCGTCTATCTCCGCCCGGGAGTAAATCACGGCAAGCCTGGCTGCGGAATCCATATCTAACTGAGATTATAGCCTCTGGGGGCGGTGGTGTCCACCGGATGGCCGTAAAAACAGTAAGGCCGGATAACCTTTCTGGGGATTATCCGGCCTCAGCGTGAAGCTCGGTTTGTCTTAGGCGGCGGTCCGGGCGGCGACTCTCCTGGCGCGGGCCTGTCGCATGGCCTGGACGATACCACCGATATCCATGTACCAGACGAAGGCTGCCGGGAAGAGGATTACCGGGATGGCTACCACCAGGGCGATAATCAATTCAGCGTTCATTTGGCTCACCTCCTTGTTGACTCTCTTTCTTCTTACCACTATCAGCATACCACCCGGTACTCAAAACCGGCTTCCGCAGCGGTGCTTATTCCCGGCGGGAGGAAATGCCTAATTATGCCGCGGCGGTGGGAATGATATGCCTAGAGGCGGGGCCGGGATGCCTAGGCATAAATGCCTAGCGCGGGCGCGGGGAGGGGTCGTAAGAAAGTAGGGTGGTAGTCCTGGAGCGGGGCTAGGTCTGCTCCATATCCGCCATGGCCAGGTTCAGTTTGACCTTGTTGGCGGTGGCCTCGGCGACATCCCCCGGCCGGAAGTAGACGGCGCTCACCTCGTCGTCGAGGCGCACCATGAACTTGCGCGGCTCGCCCGACCAGGCGTCATTGACAATATTATCGATGGTGCCCAGGAGTTTATCGTTCTTATCGTAAACGGGTGTCCCGAAAGCTATGTCCTTAGCATCCATACCGTCACCGCTCCAATCTCATTGCCAGATTTAAGCCTTCCCCAATAAGAAAAAGACTGGTTATCCTCCAGCCTTTCACAGGGATAATGTATCAGGAAAGCCGGGCTTTGTCAAGGCCGGGGCGGCTTACCGGCCGGGCTCGATGATGACCTTGAGGGACTCATCCGCCGCGGCGACGAGCTTGAACCCCTCCCCCGTCTCCGCCAGTCCCAGCCGGTGGGTTATCATCTCGCCCACGGGCAGGCGCCGGGCGTGGATAAGCTTCAGGGCCTCGGCGTAATCGGCGGGGCTGCCGGCGTAGGAGGTGGTCAGGGTGACATCGGTGCGCCAGAAGGTCTCATTGATGGCCAGGGGAAGCGTGACGCCGGGGCCGGTCGGCGCGAAGAAGAGGACGGTGCCGCCGCGCTCCACCGAGGCCAGCGCCCGGGCCGCCGCCCCCTCCGCCCCGGTGGCCACGATGACCAGGTCGGCCAGGTAGCCCCCGTTGACCTCGCGGAGGCGCTCCGGCGTGTAGTCCCCGGCGGTGAAGACCTTATCCGCCCCGAACCTGGCGGCGGCTTCTAAACGGTAGTCGCTGACGTCGATAGCGGCGATGCGACCCGCCCCCTCGGCCCGCGCCAGCTGGATGTGCAGCAGACCGGAGATGCCCGCCCCGATGACGAGCACGCCCTGGCCGGGCGCGAAACGCGCCCGGCGCTGGCCGCGCAGCACGCAGGCCAGCGGCTCGGCGAAGGTGGCGTCTTCGCAGGAGACCTCGTCGGGGAGGGGAAAGACGCCACTTTCCACGTTGATGGCGGGGAGGCGCACGTACTCGGCGAAGCCGCCGGGGTCGAAGCTGGTGCGGCGCAGCGTCTCGCAGACGGTGGGGTTGCCGCCGCGGCAATAGTGGCAGGTCTGGCAGGGGACATGATGCGCGGCGGTGATGCGTTCGCCGGGCTGATACTTTGCCACGCCCTCGCCGGCGGCCACAATCTCGCCGGCAATCTCGTGGCCCAGCACCAGCGGGGCCCGGTCGCGGCGGTACCACTCCATGACGTCGCTGCCGCAGATGCCGCTGGCGACGACTTTCACCAGCAGCTCGCCGGGGCCGATTTGGGGCACGGGCCTCTCCTCGAGGCGAACGTCTTTATTGGAGTACCAGACGGCGACGCGCATCTTCCCGGCCGGCGGCTTATTTCTTCCGGGCGCTATCGTAGACCTCCTGGGCCTTTTCGGGGGTGGCCTTATCGTGCACGATGCTGCGGATGGCCCGTATCATGGCCACGGGGTGTTCGTTCTGCCAGATATTGCGCCCCAGGTTGACGCCGATGGCCCCTTTGGTCATGCCGTCGTGGACGAACTGGAAGACCTCCAGCTCCGACTCCGTCTGGGGGCCGCCGGCCATGACCACCGGCACCGGGCAGCCCTGCACCACCTTCTCGAAGCCCTCGCACCAGTAGGTCTTGACGATGCGCGCCCCCAGCTCGGCGGCGATGCGGGAGGCCAGGGCCAGGTAGCGGGCGTCGCGTTTATCGAGCTCGCGGCCCACCGCCGTCACCGCCATGACGGGGATGCCGTATTTCTCCCCCTCGTTGACCAGCCGGGAGAGGTTGAGCAGGGAGTCCTTCTCGTAGTCGCTGCCCACGAAGACGGAGAGCCCCACCGCCGCGGCGTTGAGGCGGATGACCTCTTCGAAATCGGTGGTGACGCCCTCGTTGGCCAGGTCGGCGCCGACCATGCTGGTGCCGCCGGAGACGCGCAGGATGATGGGCTTGCTGCCCGCCGGGGCGATGGCCGCACGCAGCACGCCCCGGGTAACGAAGACGGCATCGGCGTAGGGCAGGATGGGCTTGAGCGTTTCCCCCGGCGATTCCAGCTTGCGGGTAGGCCCCTGAAAGTAGCCGTGGTCGATGGGCATGAAGAGACAGTGCCCGTCCGGCTGAACAAGCTGCGCCAGGCGGTTGGCCATTCCCCAGTCCATAGTCGCCTCCTTTATACCCGGGTCAGGATAACTCTAATTTATGGGATGGAGGCCGCTTTGTCAAACGGGATGGGAATAGATAACTAAGACAAAATTATTTACACCCGCTGGAAAATCCCGTAATATTGATGCGGGCTCACTTACCAGTTTATTAAGAGCCGAAGGAGTTATATGGGTATCGCCGGTTTCGTTATAAGTCTGGTAGCGGGATTTTTTATGCTCATCGGGCTGATTCCCTTCCTGGGGATAATTAACTGGTTCACCACCCTGCCCGCCGCCGTCCTGGCGGCGATACTGAGCGGTGTGGCCCTCTCCCGGTCCCGGTCAGGTCTGGCGGTTGCCGGGCTCGCCATCAGCCTGGCGGTGTTCTTTATCGCTATTTTGAGGCTGGCCCTGGGGGGCGGGATATTCTAGTGGCTAGTCTATCCGCTTGAACTTGCTACGCGGGGCGCCGCAGATGGGGCAGCGCTCCGGGGGCTCCCCTTCCACCGTGTTGCCGCAGACCTGGCAGACGTAGTAGACCGTCTCCCTGGGCTTCTTGCCCGCTTTCAGGTCGGCCAGGGCCGCCTTGAAGAGCCGGTGGTGAACCTTTTCCACCTTGTTGGCCAGGTCGAAGCTGCCCTCGGCCGCCTGGTTGGCTTCCTTCTTGGCCTGCTCGATGAAGCCGGGGTACATCTCGGTGAACTCGTAGTTTTCCCCGCCGACGGCGGCGCTCAGGTTCTCCTTGTCCGTCTTGATTTCCCCCAGCACCTTGAGGTGGTTGCGGGCGTGGACGGTCTCCGCCTCGGCGGCGGCGCGGAAGAGCCGGGCCACCTGCGGGTTGCCGCTGGAATCGGCCTTCTCGGCGAAGAAGGTGTACTTGCGGTTGGCCTGGCTTTCGCCGGCAAATGCCTCGTTCAGGTTATCTTTAGTATTGGACATATTTCCCTCCTTATAAATTCATGATAGCAGATAGGCCGGGCGGCCAGAAGGGGTTGCGGCGGGCCGGGGCGCCGATGTTATAAAAATGAAACGGGGAAAAGGAATCCGATTTGTGAAGGGGCGTTTTACTCCCCCGCCAGCTTTTTAATCGTCTTGGCAATCTCCGCCGTGGGTGTGCCCGGCCCGAAGACGGCCCGGATGCCCATCTTTTCAAGTTCCGAGTTATCGTCCTCGGGGATGATGCCCCCGGCCACGACGATGACGTTGGTCATCTTCCTCTCTTTCAGCCCGGTCATGACGTCGGCGAAGAGCTCCAGGTGCGCCCCGGAGAGGCATGACAGCCCGATGACGTCCACGTCCTCCTGGAGCGCCGCGGCGACAATCATCTCCGGCGTCTGACGGATGCCGGTATAGACGACCTCCATGCCAGCGTCACGCAGGGCCCGCGCCACCACCTTGGCCCCCCGGTCGTGCCCGTCCAGGCCCGGCTTGGCCACCAGCACGCGCAGCTTCTTACGGCTCATGGCTTATTTCTCTCCTTCGTCCCGCGGCTGCACCAGCTCCACCAGCACGCCGCTGACCGACTTGGGGTGGAGGAAGGCGATTTGCCCGGCCACCCCGTCGCGCCCATCCTTATCGATGAGCCGGACACCCTTGGCCTCCATCGCCTTAAGCTCGGCATTGATGTCGTCCACCTCCAGGGCGATGTGGTGCAGACCCTCGCCGCGCTTCTCCAGGAATTTGGCCACGGTGCTGTCCTCTCCCATCGGTTCCAGCAGGTCGATTTCGGCGCCTTCGCCGACATGAAAGACGGCCTCGGTCACCCGCTGGCAGGGGGCCGCCTCGATTGCCGGCTCGACGCCGAGGAGCCGCTCGAAGAGGGCGGCGCTCTCTTTGAGGTTATTGACGGCTATCCCGATGTGATGGACTCTTTTTATCATATTATCCCTTTCCGGCTAAAAGATGAGGAACTCCCGCTGCACGCCGAAGACCTCCCGCAGGCAATCGCAAATCTCGCCGACGGTGGCGTAGGCCTCGGCGCATCTGATGAAGGCGGGCATGGTATTCTCATCGTTCAAAGCGGTCTTTTCCAGATTTTCCAGCGCTGCGGCCACTTCCGCCGCATTACGGTCTTTTTTGACTTGCTTGAGGGCGGCGACCTGCCTTTTCGCCTCCGCCGGGTCGATGCGGACGAGGCCCTCTATCCCGGAGAACGGGGCGGCGAACCGGTTTACCCCCACGATGACCCGCTCCCCGGCCTCCACCTCGCGCTGGTAGCGGTAGGCGCTTTCCTGAATCTCGCGCTGGGGGAAGCCCCGCTCGATGGCGGCCAGGGCCCCGCCCATCTTATCTATTTTGGTAATATAGTCCGCCGCCGCCTTTTGAATATCCTGCGTCAGCTTCTCCACCAGGTAGGCCCCGCCCAGCGGGTCGACGCTATCGGCCACGCCGCTCTCGTGGGCCAGCACCTGCTGCGTGCGCAGGGCGGCGGTCACCGCCTCCTCGGAGGGCGTGGCGTAGGCCTCGTCGTAGGAGTTGGTGTGCAGCGACTGCGTGCCCCCCAGCACCGCCGCCAGCGCCTGGTAGGCCACCCGCACCAGGTTGTTACAGGGCTGCTGGGCGGTCAGCGAACTGCCCGCCGTCTGGGTGTGGAAACGCAGCATGCAGCTCCGGGGCTCTCTGGCACCGAAGCGCTCTCGCATTATCCGCGCCCAGAGGATACGCGCCGCCCGGAACTTGGCTACCTCCTCCAGTAAATTATTGTGGGCGTCGAAGAAGAAAGACAACCGCCCGGCGAAGGCGTCGACGTTGAGCCCGCGGGCGATGGCGGCCTGCACGTAGGCGATGCCGTCGGCCAGGGTGAAGGCGGCCTCCTGAACCGCCGTGGCCCCGGCCTCGCGGATGTGATAGCCGGAGATGCTGATGGTGTTTAAGCGGGGCATCTCGGCGC
>DAOUEH010000057.1:0-1733 GCA_034430635.1 Dehalococcoidales bacterium
AATAAAGGAAAAACGAGCATACGCCTCTCTAAATAGTGAGCCCCCGCCGGAATAT
Source organism: Dehalococcoidales bacterium (assembly GCA_034430635.1). GTDB lineage: Bacteria > Chloroflexota > Dehalococcoidia > Dehalococcoidales > RBG-16-60-22 > DAOUEH01. The sequence goes on from DAOUEH010000057.1 coordinate 56, forward strand.
GCTATACTTTTTACCATGAAAGTCTCGGAGCTGGGGGAGTTCGGGCTGATTGACCTCCTGGCCAGGATGATCGCCGAATCCAAAGGGCAGCAGACCACTCCCGACCTTATCCTGGGCATCGGCGACGATGCCGCCGCCTGGCGCGGCGATAAATCCCTCCAGATTGCCACCGTGGACTCGATGGTGGAGGGCGTCCACTTCTCGCCGGACACGGCCACCTGGCCGGAGGTGGGCTGGAAATCGCTGGCCATCAATCTCAGCGATATCGCCGCTATGGGCGGCGAGCCCCGCTACGCGCTGGTCGCCCTCTCCCTGCCGGCCGATACCGATGTGGCGAGCGTCGCCGGACTCTACGAGGGGATGCTGGCGCTGGCCGGAAAGTATCGGGTGACTATCGCCGGCGGCAATATCAGCCGCGCCCCGCAGGTAACCGTCACCATCACCGTCCTCGGCACAAGCCCCGCCGGGGAAATCCTGCGTCGCGACGCCGCCCGCCCCGGCGATGTCATCGCCGTCACCGGCTATACGGGCAGCGCCGCCGCCGGGCTCAAGATGCTGAAAGAGAATCTCAAGCTGCCGGAGGAGGCCGCCCGGCTCCTGCGAAACGCCTTCCTGCGCCCCCAGCCGCGCCTGGCCGAGGGGCAACTCCTCCGGCGCCAGGGCATCCGGGCGGCCATCGATACCAGCGACGGGCTCGTCGCCGACCTGGGTCATATCTGCCAGGCCAGCCGTACCGGCGCCCGCATCAACGCCGCCGGCCTGCCGGTTCACCCGGCGGTGCGGGAGCACTTCGGGGCGGCGGCGCGGGATATGGCGCTTACCGGCGGCGAGGACTACGAGCTGCTCTTTACCGGCCCCGCCAGGATAGTCGACCGCGTGAAGAGCCAGGCAGGTTGCCCGGTTACTGTCGTCGGGGAGATTACGGATAAACCGGAAAAGATTGAAATCACTGACAGCCAAGGCCGTCCCGTCCCTGTAGACATCACCGGCTGGACGCATTTCTAGCTGCCTGAGAAAATGGAGAAATATATATGGTCAATCTACCCAAGGTAACCCTCAACGCCGACCTCAACGAGGGGTTCTGTTTCGGCTGCGGCGAGAACAATCCCATCGGCCTCAAGCTGAAATTCACCCGCGACGGCGATACCATCAGGACGGAGTTCACGCCGGATAAGGACCACCAGGGCTGGCCGGGCCTCCTGCACGGCGGCATCCTGGGCTGCCTGCTGGACGAGGCGATGAGCAACTGCGCCTACGCCACCGGCAATACCTGCCTCACCGCCAGCATCACCATCCGCCTGCGCCAGCCCGTGGAGGTAGCCGTGCCGCTGGTCATTACGGCGCGGGTCACCCGGCACCGCAAGAAGCTCATCGAGACGGAGGGGCGCGTCTGCCTCAAAGACGGCACCGTCATCGCCGACGCTACCGCCAAGCAGTTCGTCGCCGAGCCCGAGACGGGCCAGCCCGATAAGGTCAGGGAAAAGAAAAGCCATGTCTGAAGCCAGACTGGAGGCGGTGCTCTGGGACATGGACGGCGTCATCGCCGATACCTGGGAATACCACTACCTGGCCTGGCGTGATATCTTCGCCGAGAGGGGCGCCACCTTCACTAAAGAAGACTTCATGCGGTACTTCGGCCGCCGCCACGATACCATTATCAAATTCGCCCTCGGCGATG
>DAOUEH010000058.1:0-1712 GCA_034430635.1 Dehalococcoidales bacterium
GACATCCACGGCGGCGGGCAGGACCTGGTCTTCCCCCACCACGAGAACGAGATTGCCCAGTCCGAGAGTTTTACAGACAAAAAGCCCTTCGTGAAATACTGGATGCACAACGGCTCGCTGCAGATGGGCGCCGATAAGATGAGCAAGTCCCTGGGCAACCTGGTGACCATCCGCGACGCCCTTGATAGATACAGCGCCGACGCCATCCGCGTCTTCGTCCTCGGCTCCTACTACCGCGGCCCGCTCACCTATACCGAGGAGGCCTTGGAAGCAGCCGCGGCGGGAGCGGAACGGCTGAGGCAAGCATATAACAGAAAGGGTCAAGGAAAGCCTTACGATTGGCCACAACGGGTAGAAAGACTCCGTCAGGATTTTACAGATGCGATGGATGATGACTTTAGCACATCCCAGGCATTTGCAGTCTTGTTTGACATAGCCCGAGAAATCAACGTAGCGGGCGACTCCGGCTATAGCATCGAAGAAGGGCAGAAATTGTTATCAGAACTGGGCGGGGTGCTGGGGTTGACCTTTAAAGAGCCAGAGGCCGAGGCGGCAGACCCGGAGCTGGAGGCCCGCGTCAATAAACTCATTGAGGCCAGGGCCGCCGCACGTAAGGAGAAAAACTGGCCGCGCGCCGATGAAATCCGCGATGAAATAGCCGCCCTTGGCATCGTCCTGGAGGACACGCCCCAGGGCACAATCTGGAAAAGGAAGCGGTAAAGGGGCGGGGCAAACTGCAGGCTAAGCCGCGGGTAGATTCTCACGTCGCCTGCGGCTCCTCAGAATGACATGAGCGGGGAGTCAAACCAAGAGGAGGTAAACCATGTGGCAGAATATAGCCTTTGTCCTGATAGGTCTGGGCGTGCTGGCCCTCATCGGCTGGGGGGTGCAGGGGTTCTTCGCGGATAGTGATATCCCGCTGATTATCAGGATAGCGGCGGGGGCGGTCGGCCTGGGGGTGCTCATCCTCCTCGGCGTCGCCATCAAAGACCGCATCAAGAAAGCCAGAACAGACGAGTTCAAGGGGGTCGAAAAATGATAATCACCACAACCGAGCACATCGAGGGTAAAAAGGTCAAAAGGACTCTGGGCATGGTCAAAGGCTCTACCATCCGGGCGCGGCACCTGGGGCGCGATATCATGGCCGGGTTCCGGGGCATGGTGGGCGGTGAAATCACCGAATACACCAAGATGATGGCCGAGGCCAGGGAAGAGGCCCTGAAAAGGATGACCGAAGAGGCCGAGCAGCAGGGCGCCAACGCCATTATCGCCGTGCGCTTCGGCACCTCGATGGTGATGCAGAACGCCGCCGAAGTGCTCGCCTACGGCACCGGCGTGGTTACAGAATAGCCAAGGCACGCCGGCCCTTTAGCTACAGGGCTACCTGGTGAATACCGAAAGACCCTGTTAGCACCAGGCTCGCGGACGTACAGGCCGGTTCCCTGGAGCTGAGGCGGGTGACGCCGATGCGGGTTTGTCGCGGGGGGACGGTGGGACGCAGCAGGATTACCGGCTCTTGCCGATACGGAATACCTTGGTGCCGCAGCCGGGGCAGACACCCTGGGTAGCGGGGCGCCCGTTCTTCAGCGTGACGGATTGAGGATTTTTAATCTCAACCTTTCTCCTGCACTTCATGCAATATGCCTGCATTTCCACACCTCCTTGGTATCCTGACCCGAAGCGTAACAAACCCGAAGGGGTTTGTCAATAGA
>DAOUEH010000059.1:0-10515 GCA_034430635.1 Dehalococcoidales bacterium
GAAGCGTGCCCGCCGCGCCGCTACCGGCGGCGGGGCGCTGAGGAACTCGGTGAGGTCGGCCCCGGCGCAGAAGGCCTTTTCCCCAGCCCCCCGCAGGATTACTACGGCCACTTCCGGGTCGTCCCGGATGGCGCCGAGCGCCTCGTAAAGCTCGTCCCGCATCCTGATGTTGTAGGCGTTGAGGGCCTGGGGGCGGTTGAGGGTAATGCAGGCCGTGCCGTCCTCTTTTTCGTAGATGATGGTCTCGAAGCTGCTCATCGGGATTTTTTACCTCTCCCTCTTACTCCCCCTTGAACTTCGGCTCCCGCTTCTCGCGGAAGGCCCGGATGCCCTCGGTGCGGTCGGCGGTGGTGTGCAGCAGGAAGTAGAGGTCGGCCTCCAGGCGCAGGCCCTGCTCCAGGGTCATATCCAGGCCCTTGTTGACGGCCTCCTTGAGATACCTCAGGGCGACAGGCCCTTTGGCGGCGATTTCCCCGGCCAGCTTGTCCGTCTCCCCGGCCAGCGCCTCGGGCGCGACGACGCGGCTCACCAGCCCCATCTCCAGGGCCGCGGCGGCGGTTATCGCCTCCCCGGTGAGGATGAGCTCCAGGGCCTTGCCTTTTCCGACGACGCGGGGCAGCCTTTGCGTGCCGCCGCCCGCCGGGAGGCGCACCTGCGAGACCTGCGGCAGGGCGAACCGCGCCGTGGCGGCGGCAAGGCGGATATCGGCGGCAAGGGCCAGCTCCAGCCCGGCCCCGATGGCGTCGCCGTTGACGGCGGCGATGACCGGCCTATCGATGGCGGCGATGGTCTCCGCCGGATGGCGCGAGCCGGCTGCCATCTCGCCGCCCGTACAGAAGGTATTACCGGCGCCGGTGAGCACCACCACGTAGACGGTATCGTCCCGGTCTATCGCCTCGCACGCTTCCGTAAGCGCGGCGGCCATTGATGAATCGAGGCTATTACCGGCATCGGGGCGGTTCAGGGTGATGCGGGCGATATGGCCCTTTTTTTCGTAGAGGATACTATGCTGCGGCATGTTTACTCCTGCGTTCGGTTTAATCTTAGAACGCATCAAACAGCAGCGTCAAGCCAGCGCTTTGCCCCATCCACCCCCGGTGTTATCTATTCCCACCCAAGCCGCCCTCGCGGCATCAACGGCTTATCCCCGGATTTCTCCTCCCATGCCCCCCTTTGAAAAAGGGGGTTGGACACGAATGCCAAAAGCTGTTAAAATAGCACATATATCGTCTCCGGTAGTTTTAAGGGGCCCGGGCGGAGTTTCAGATTCTTTACGGTGAAACGGGATTAGACGTGGCCGAATCTTTCAAGAAACCAGACAAGATACTGAAGATAATCAGCGAAGTGAACGAAGCGATATCCCTGTCCAATGGTAATCACAGCGTCCTGACCACCGCCCTGGACGCCCTGGCCGAAGTCCTCAAGGTAAACTGCTGCTGGGTTCAGGTAATTCGCCCCGAAGACCAGCGCCTGGTGCTGGCTGCCCAGCGGGGCTTTACCGGGGCGATGCGCTGGGAGATGGGCACCTCGCCGACCGCTCAGGACCTGGGCAACCTCATCGCCTTGTACGGGCACAAGATTGTCGTCCCGAATCTCTCCCGCCAGGACGCCGTCGACCTCAAGTCCTTCCGCATGGCGCGGCTGCGCTCCCTGGTGGCCGTGCCGATGACGACTTACCGCACCAGCGGGGTGCTGGGGATTGCCTCCGCCAGGGAGAAGCGGTTCGGGCAGGACGCCGCCGAGCTGCTGACCGTCATCGCCGGTATGCTGGGAACCGCCCTGGAAAAGGCGGAGCTTTACGAGCGCGTCACCCGGCACGAGAAGAAGGTGCCGCCCCCGGATACCGTGCGGCAGATATTCCCCGGGCACCGGGCTTTCCGTAAATAGCTTTCGGGCCGCCCGGCTCAGTGCATGCCGGGGAGGCCGAACTCCTCGGCCAGCTCCTTCATGGCCACTTTGTGGCGGGACAGGAACTGCTCCCTGGTATCTTTATAGGACGGGAGCACCCACTCCATCTGGTGGAGATTATCGGTGATAACCGGCATCCAGTTGAAGGGGACGTAGAGCATAATCAGCCCCTCCGGGTACACCTTGCGCGACCTCATGCCGAAGGTCATGCTGGTGGGGACGTAGTTAATCTTGCCGCTCTGGTACGGATAGGTAAAGAGCCAGGCGCAGGCCCCCACGATGGATACCCGGCTCGTCCATATCTCGCCGGTGGAGTAGCTGGAGGCCCTCAGCAGTATTTCGGCCTGGGCCGGGGTGGCGACGAAAACGGTGAGGTCGGGCTCGTAGGGGACTTTATCCAGCGTGGCGAATGCGACGTAGTTGACGGTGCCCCGGGGGAACCTGGGCGCCTGCTGGTTCATCTTGCCGTTGGCACGCGGCTCCTGGAAGATGCCGTATTTCATGCCCACCTGGCCGCTCTCGGCGACGGGCGAGCCCGGCACCATCCCCAGCGTGCCCTTGCCGCCGCAGTCCTCGTTATCTTTGGAGATGTAAAACGGGGTGCCCCGCTGCTGGGCCTCGTTGACCATCTCGCAGAGGGCCATACTTTTATCCAGCGGCTCGATGCCCTCCGGCGGTTTGATGAGGTATTTGATGCCTACCGGGGGGTACTTGAAGTTGAACTTCTCGTAGATGGAAAAATCCGTTCTGGGGGGAATCATCATGACCTCCTCATGGCCTTATTTCCGCCGCGGCCTTCGACTGGAGCAGTTCGGCGATGCTGCGGCTGATACGGCCGGCGCTGGCCACCATTTCCTTGAGGGTGGCGTCCACCCTGGGCTTCAGGCGGGTTTCCGGGCCGACGACGCTGAGGGCCACCGGCCAGAAGTAGTTCTTGATGGGGGTGGAGATGCACAGGGCGCCGTGAATACGCTCGCCGTAGCTGATGCCGTACCCCCGCTCCCGGATGACCCCGGTCTGGGCAATCAGCTCCCTGGTGTCGGTGACGGAGTGCTCGGTGACGCGGCGGAGGCGGATGTTCTTCAGGACCGCCCCTACCTCTTCGTCGGGGAGCTGGGAGAGGAGCACCTTGGCCGTCGCCCCCACGTATACCGGCCCCACCGGGTCGGGCCCGGCCACGACCTTGAGGTCGTAGCGGCTGGGAATTTCATAGATACGTATATACTGGAAGCCCACCATGATGTTCAGTTCCACGGTCTCTCCGGTGAGGTCCCAGAGACGCCGCAGCTCCTCCATGGCGCAGGTAATCAGATAATGATGGTTGGTCTGCGGCTTGGAGGCAATCTGGGTGATGAGCAGCCCCAGGTAGTAGCGGTGGGTGAGCGGGTCCTGGGTGACCACGAGCATTTCCTCCAGGGTCTTCAGCAGGCGGTAGACGGTGGGCTTGGTGAGATTACAGCACTTACCAATCTCGGTGACGGTGTTGATGCCCTTGCTCAGGCAGATGATGATACGGATGGCGCGCTGGACGGAGCGTATGCTGGCCGGTCTCTGGCGGTCGTCCGGGGTTAAGTTACGCAGGATGAAATTATTATTTCGGTCTGGCACGGCCACATTATAGCACGCTGGGGTCACGTGTCAAATTATATCGGCAGATAATGGCTGGCCGAACCACGGTGGCGCATCAATATGATTTATTGAACTGGGGGAATTCTATCCCGGGGTCAGAACCCTTTACCCAGTTGTTTTGCCTTTTCCAGGTGCCCCTTCCGGGCATCGGCATCGGTGGCCGCCGCATAGAGGAAGACGTGTTTCACATCCTGGATGCCACACATGGCGGTAAAGGTGGCCGCGTCGGTGGCCTTGATGGCCTCCTCAACCCCCATGCCCTTATAACTCGCTTCCTGCCCCATCGTCGTCGTAATGGTGAGGACTTTTTTACCCTTGAGGAGCCCTACCGGCTGCCCCTGCTCGCTGATGCCGTAGGCGAACCCCACGGAGAGCACGCGGTCGTACCACCCCTTGGTGATGGCGGGCGGCATCCACCACCAGACCGGATGGATAAAGACCAGGGCATCCGCCGCGGCTACCTTCTGCTGCTCCTTGACCACATCGGCTGGCATCTGCCCCCCGGTGAACTGGGCGAAGTCCGCGCCCGTAAATCGGGGGTCGAAGCCCTGGGCATAGAGGTCGGAGACCTCGAAGGTATGCCCGGCCTCCTTCAGCCCGGCGGTAAAGGATTCCAGGATGGCGTGGTTGAATGATTGGGGATTGGGATGAGCATAGACAATCAAGGCCTTCATGGGCGTCACCTCCTCGAGAAGATTACTGGTACGACGGGGGGATTGTGGCACATAATCATATGTCTGTCAAGCGGCCTAAATAATCCCTGCATCTTTGAGCCTGTCGAGCTCCTCGCCGCCCATCCCCAGGAGACTGCCGAGGACTTCGCGGGTATGCTCCCCCAGCTCCGGGGAGGCCTGGGTGGCCTGGTGGGGCGTGCGGGAGAACTTGAAGGGCGTGTTGACGACCCCGAACTTGCCCGCCTCCGGGTGGGCTACCTCGATGAGCATGTCCCGGGCGGCTACCTGGGGGTCGGCGGCCACCTGGGCGATGTCGTTGACCGGGCCGCAGGGGATACCGGCCGCCTCCAGCTCGGCGACCCACTGCCCGGTCGTCCGGGTCTTCATGGCGGCCGTCAGTATCGGCTCCAGATCGGCGTAGTGCTGTGTCCTCTGCCAGCCGTCGACGAAGCGCGGGTCGTCGATGATGTCCACCCGGTCGATGGCGGCGCAGAAGAGGGGCCACTGGTCTTTGATGCCGCCGCGCAGGGCCACGGCCAGATAGCCGTCCCGCGTGGGGAAGACCTGGAAAGGCGTCATCACGGGGTGGCGGGTGCCCAGGGGGCGGGGTATCTCGCCGGTGTTGAGATAGCGGACGAAGGCGTTCTCCTGCACGGCCACCTGGCAGTCCAGCATGCTGATGTCCACCAGCTGCCCGCGGCCGCTCTGGTGGCGCTCCTGGAGGGCCGCCAGCACGGCGACGGCGAGGAACAGCCCGGCGGCGATATCGCCGTAGGATACCCCCGGCCGAACGGGCGGGCCGCCTTCCTCGCCGGTGATGCTCATGACGCCCCCCATGGCCTGCACGATGACATCGAAGGCGGGCTTGCGGGCGTAAGGGCCGTACTGACCGAAGCCGGAGCCGGCGGCATAGATGATGGCCGGGTTGTGCCGGCTGACGGTATCGTAGCCGAGGCCGAGCTTTTCCATCGTCCCCGGCGTGAAATTCTCCACCAGTATGTCGGCGTGCTCAACGAGCTTCAGGAAAAGGGCTACGCCCTCCGGCGTGGCCAGGTTGATGGTGACGCTCTTCTTGCCGCGGTTGAGGCTGAGGAAGTAGGTACTCACCCCCCGCACCACGGGGCCGTTGCCGCGGGCGATATCGCCCACGCCGGGCCGCTCGATTTTGATGACCTCGGCGCCCATATCGGCCAGCAGCATGGTGGCGTAGGGGCCGAACAATACCTGCGTCAGGTCGAGGACCCTGATTCCGGCCAGGGGACCGGCCATATTTCACCTCTCTTGCCGCGGCTGGCGGTACGCCCCGCCACCCCTAGTCCAGCCAGGTGTCCTCGTAGCGGGCGGCCAGACCCACCTTCATCACGCCGTAGGGCCGCTCCACGCGGTTACAGGTAACGGGATAGTGAGGGACGCCTCTGGGGATGGCGATAACCGTCGGCGCATCGATGGTGTGCTTTTCGTGCTCTTCTCCCAGCGCCACGGTAAGCTCCGCCCCCAGGTAGCTCAGGTCGTCGGTGTTGTGGCCGAAGAAGACGATGACCTCGTCGTAGGGGTGGTGGTGGGCGCCCTTGCCGGGGTTCCAGGGCCCGGTCCGGTCGTAAAGCCCCATATTGAAATTGATGTTCAGCCCCTCCAGGTCGTCGCCGGAAACGCTGATTTCCTGCCTGGCGGCGCCGCCGCCGGGGCCCGGCTTGACCGGCATGGTATGCACCAGGTGGGCGTATTTAGTCCCGTCGGTCTGGCCGCCCTCCTCCACCGTGCCGGCGGCGTACTTGCCGGAGAGGGCCAGGTGGAAGTGCCCGAAAGGCCGGTGCACCTTCTCGGTAACCAGGGGGCAGTGTGGCATGTCCTTGGGGGCGGACACCACGGTGGGGACGCTGAAGCGGTGCACCTCCAGCTCCTTGCCCAGGGCCAGGCTCATCTCAGAGCCGAGGTAGCCCAGGTCTTTATCGTCGTAGCCGAAGAAGAGCAAAAGCTCGTCGAAGGGGTGCGTGTGCGCCCCCCGCCCCGGCGCCCAGTCGCCGGTCTGGTCGTAGACGCCGATGATAAAATTCAAATCGAAGCCCTGCAGGTCGTCGCCCCCCACGAAGGTTAGCTCGCGGGCGTTGGCCCCGCCCAGCGGGCTGCTGCGGAACTCAAGCTTTTTCACGAGATGCCCGTACTTGGTGTCTGCCACTCTTGTCTCCTTTCGTTTATCAGGCCAGCAGTTTTTTCACGTTGCCGCGGATGGTCTCCAGGTCTTTCGCATTGGGGCGGCCCCGGATATCGCCCAGGCGCCCTTGCGTGCTCGCCTCCTCGTTGTTGTGGAACTCGCCGACGGTGTACCATTCCCCGGCCACCTCGAAACCCAGGTGCTCCAGGAACTGCCCGATGTACTTGCCCACCGGCACCGCCTCGTTGAGGCCGGTATGCGGCCCGGAATAGGTGACGAAGACCACCGCCCTTTTCCCCGGCAGCCCGGGGGCGCCCATCTTGACCGTGTCGCGCTCCCGGTAATAGTCCATCCGCTCCTTGATGTATTTCAGCATCGGCGGCGGCGGCTGCCACATGTAGGACGGCGAGCCGACAAAGACCAGGTCGTAAGCGTACAGGTCGTCGTCCGCGGCCTCCTTTACGAGCTTGAGCCGTGTGTCGACACCGGCCCCGGCCAGCGCGGCCTGGATGGTATCGGCGACCTTCCTGGTGTTTCCCGTGCCGGACCAGTAAATAATGAGCGCCTTCATTGAACCTCCTCGTGAATTTTATGAAAGGGGCGGCCCGGAATCAGGGGTTTTGCAGGTCGCGGGCCAGCTCCTGGATGACGGTCTCTTCCCACCGGATGAACTTCTCCCGGCCCAGGGTATAGCCCTCGGGGACCCAGGCCATTTCCTTGAGGTTTTGCACTATCGTCGGCAGCCAGTTGTAGGGGATGGATATGAGCACCCAGCCCGGCTCGAAGACCTCCCTGGCTATTGAGCCGAAGCCCAGTCCGGTGAGCTGGTAGTTCACCTTGCCGGTGAGATAGGGGTAGACGAAGAGCCAGGAGCACGAAAGCACCGTGGAGGTACGGCTCTCGTAGATATCGCCGGTGGAGTAGGCCATGGCCCTCAGCAATACCTCCGCCTGGCGGGCTTGGGTCATGAGGATGAGCAGGTCGGGCTCGAAGGTTATTTTATCCAGCCGCGCCATGATAACGTAGTTGACGGTGCCCTTCTCCAGGATGGAATGCTGCCGGGCCATGTTCTTATTGGCGCGGGCGTCCTGGAAGATGCCCAGCCTGGCGCCCAGCTCGCCGCTCTGGGCAAACGGCGGCGCTTTATCACCCGTCATGCCCAGGCTCTGCTTGCCGAAGCAGACCTCGTTATCGGCGGTGAAGTAAAAGGGGGTGTCGCGCTGCTGGGCCTCGGTGAGCATCTCGCAGAGGGCCAGACCCTTTCCCAGTGGCACGATGCCTTCCGGATTGTGGTAGAGGTACTTGACGCCGACAGGCGGCTTCTCAAAGCGGAAGTTCTCAAAGACGGATAGGTCGGTCTGCAGCGGTCTCATACCCACCTCCTTCTCTGCCAAGCCAGACTACCATGCCGTGCTATGGTTGTCAATTTGCGGCGCGGGGATTGCGACAACCGGCGAAGGGGGCTATAATGTACTGTGCGGGCGCGGGACGACGCTTGTCTCCTGCCCCGCCGGAGCCTGACGTGCCGAGGTGGTGGAATCGGTAGACACGCCATCTTGAGGGGGTGGTGCGCGTAAGCGCGTGGGAGTTCAAATCTCCCCCTCGGCACCATAGCTTGCTGGATAAAGACCGGATAAAAGCCTTCAGCGCTTGAGATAGCCGCCTCCCCAGCCCGAGAACCGGCTCGCCCCACCGGCTGATACCGGTCTTCCGAACCAGTGGTTTGATATATTGCTTACCTCGAACCGGGGGAAAGAATGACGGAACAGGCGCGTCTCATCGATATCTACGTCATGGGGCGGCACTGCCGGGTGCCGGAGGGCCTCACCATCCTTACCGCCCTGGAGTACAGCGGCTACCGCGTGGTACGCGGCTGCGGCTGCCGCGCCGGCTTCTGCGGCGCCTGCGCCACCATCTATAACTTCAAGAACGACCCCCAGCTCCGCTATGACCTGGCCTGCCAGAAGGCCGTGGAGCCGGAGATGTGCCTGGTGCAGGTGCCCTTCTTCCCGGCCCAGAAGGCCACCTATAGCCTGGAGAAACTCAGGGCCAACGGCGATATAATCCGGGCCCTCTACCCGGACATCGTCAAGTGTTTCGGCTGCAACACATGCACCAAGACCTGCCCCCAAGAGCTGGAGGTGATGTGGTTCATGTCCGACGCCCTGCGGGGCGATATCGGGGCGGTGGCGGAAAAGTCCTTCGACTGCGTCATGTGCGGCCTCTGCGCCGCCCGCTGCCCGCAGGGGCTGGTGCCCTACAACGTCGCCCTGCTGGCGCGGCGCCTATACGGGCGCTACTTGGCGCCGGAGTCCGCCCACGTGGACAAGCGCATCGCCGAAATAGCCTCCGGCGACTACGACGCCGAGATAGACGCCCTCAAGAAGGCCCCGGAGGAGGATCTCCGCTGGAAATACGCCGGGCGCGACATGGAGCCGGCCCTGGAGCAGCAGTGGGAGTGAGGAAGCTGTAAATGTACCCTGCCTATCTGGAAGAGAACATCCATATCGTCGAAGACACCCGGGTGAGGCGGCTCATCGAGGCGGTGCCGCGCCTGGACGAGGCCGGGAAGGCCGACCTGCTGCGCCGCTACCACCCCGACTACATCGCCACCAGCATGCGCAAGCTGCAGGTGGGCGTCAACCGGGGCGACAGCACGCCGGTAGAGCTGGCCGACCTGCTGGAAGGCAGCTCCCGTCTCGACCCGGACGAAATCGACCCCTCCAAGCCGGACTATAACGTGGATGTCGTCGTCATCGGTTGCGGGGGGGCGGGGGCCTCGGCGGCCCTGCTGGCCCATGAGGGCGGCGCCCGCGTCCTGGTGACCACCAAGCTGCGGCTGGGCGACGCCAATACCGTCGGCGCGCAGGCGGGGACGCAGGCCGCCGACCGCCCGGAGGACTCCCCGGCCCAGCATTACCTGGATACCGTCGGCGGCGGCCACTTCGCCAATATCCCGGAGCTGGTGGAGGTGCTGGTGAAGGACGCCCCCTCGGCCATCAAGTGGCTGGAGAGGCTGGGGGTCAACTGGGACAAGGCCCCGGACGGCGCCATGCACGAGCTCTCCGGCGGGGGAACCTCGCGGCGGCGGCTGCATTCGGCGCGCGATTATACCGGCCTGGAGGAGATGCGCGTCCTGCGCGACGAGCTTATCAATAATAAAATAGAGTATCTGGAGTTCGCCCCGGCGGTGGAGCTGATACTGGACGACAAAGGCCAGATTGCCGGGGCCATCCTGCTCAACCTGGAGACGGAGGAGCTCATCGTCGTCCGGGCCAGGGCCGTGGTGCTGGCCACCGGCGGCATCGGGCGGCTGCACATCCAGGGCTTCCCCACCACCAACCACTACGGGGCCACCGCCGACGGGCTGGTGCTGGCCTACCGCGCCGGGGCCGGGCTCATCTTCATCGATACCATGCAGTACCACCCCACCGGCGCCGCCTACCCCCTGCAGATTCTGGGGCAGCTGGTCACCGAGAAGGTGCGCACCCTGGGGGCGCAGCTGGTCAACGGCAGCGGCGGGCAGTTCGTCATGCCCCTGGAGCCCCGCGACGTGGTTGCCTCGGCCATTATCCGCGAGTGCCGCGAGCGTCAGACGGGGCTGCGGACGCCCCACGGCGAGATAGGCGTCTGGCTGGACTCGCCGATGATTGACATCCTCCGCGGAGAGGGCACCATCGCCCGCGAGCTTCCCGCCATGGTGCGGCAGTTCCGCCGCTATAACATCGATATTACCCGCGAGCCGATACTGGTCTATCCCACCCTGCACTACCAGAACGGCGGCATTAAAATAGATACCGAGGGGTCCACCGGCGTGCCGGGGCTCTTCGCCGCCGGGGAGTGTACCGGCGGCGTCCACGGGCGGAACCGCCTCATCGGCAACTCCACCCTCGACCTGTTCGTCTTCGGGCGGCGGGCCGGGGCGGCGGCGGCCCGCTACGCCAGAGAGGTCAAGCGGGGCAGCCCCACGCTGGAGCACGTGCGCCGCTGGCAGCAGGAGCTGGCACAGGCGGGCATCGCCGGCGAGCGACCCGTCTCGCCGCGCATCCTCCCCGGCTACGCCCGCCGCACTCACAATCACGCCCGTTTGGGTATATAATGTATAATAGCTAAATAAAGTAACCTATCCCCCTGGCCCCCTTCCCTTGGAAA
>DAOUEH010000060.1:0-4459 GCA_034430635.1 Dehalococcoidales bacterium
GGTTGAGGACGTGCCCCTTGAGCGGGATGCCCTGGGGGAGCACCACGTCGAAAGCGGAGATGCGGTCGGTGGCGACGATGAGCAGGTGGCTGCCCAGGTCGTAGGTATCGCGTACCTTGCCCTTGATGAACAGGGGCAGGGGCAGGTCGGTCTCCATCAATACCTGTGGCTCTGTATTTTCCATGGGGCATTAACCTCTTTTATTTCCAAATTATATCGACATCGGCCCCAGCTCGATGGTATCGGCCAGGGTGCCCTGCCACTGGGACTTGGTGAGCCCCAGCCTCTGGAATATCTCGTCCACGTGCTGTAAATAGTGCTGGTAATCGAAGATTCTCGCAAGGTCCGGCGGGGCGATGGCGGCGGTGACCTCGTCGTCGGCCTTGAGCAGCTTGAGGAAGCTGCGGCCGCCCTGCCAGCTCTTCATGGCGTTGCGCTGCACCAGCTTGTAGGCGTCCTGGCGGCTCAGGCCCGTCTCGATGAGGGCCAGCATGACCCGCTGCGAGAAGACCAGGCCGTGGGTGAGTTCCAGGTTCCGCTTCATCCGCGCCGGGAAGACGGTGAGTTTACGCATGACCGAGGTGAAGATGGCCAGGATATAGTCCAGCGTCAGGCAGCTGTCGGGCAGAATGATGCGCTCGTTGGAGGAGTGGCTGATATCGCGCTCGTGCCACAGGGCGATATTCTCGATGGAGGTCACGGCGTAGCCGCGCGTCAATCTGGCCAGGCCGCATACCCGCTCGCAGAGCTCCGGGTTGCGCTTGTGGGGCATGGCCGAGGAGCCGGTCTGCCCGGCGCCGAAGGGCTCTTCCACCTCACGCACCTCGGTCTTCTGCAGGGCACGGATTTCGGTGGCGAACTTCTCCAGGGAGCCCGCCAGGATGGCCAGAGTGGTGATGAACTGGGCGTGGCGGTCGCGCTGGATGACCTGGTTGGATATCGGCGCGGCGGCCAGGCCCAGCTTGCGGCAGGCCCTGGTCTCGACCTCCGGGGTGACCGTGGCGTAGGTGCCCACCGCCCCGGAAATCTTGCCCACGGCGATGGCCTTTTTGGCCTCGGTGAGCCGCTGCAGATTGCGCCGCATCTCCTCCACCCAGAGGGCCAGCTTGAGGCCGAAGGTGGTCGGCTCGGCGTGGATACCGTGGGTGCGCCCGATCATCACCGTGTACTTGTGCTCGATGGCGCGCTGCGCCAGCACCACCGTCATCTCCTTGACGCCCTTAATGAGTAAATCCGAGGCCTCGACGAGCTGGAGGGACGTAGCCGTGTCGATGATATCCGAGGAGGTCAGCCCCAGGTGGATGTAGCGCGACTCATCGCCCAGGCTTTCGGCCACGGCGCCGAGGAAGGCGGTGACGTCGTGGTGGGTCTCCTTGAGGATTTCCCCCATGCGCCTGAGGTTGCACTTGGCCATCTTTATCTTGGGGATGGCCTTGCGGGGGATGACGCCGGCCTCGGCCCAGGCGTCACAGACGGCTATCTCCACCTCCAGCCACTTGTCGTACTTGTTCTCGTCCGACCAGACCCGCTTCATCTCGGGCCGGGAATAACGCTCAATCATAACCCACTCCTTTGGCGTGGTTCCTCCGGATTTGCTATTTATTATTCAGCTCGCGGCGATAGCTCGCGTAGGCATTCCTGATGTCGTCGTATTTAAGGCCGAGTATCTCGGCGGCGAGATAGGCGGCGTTCCTGGCCCCGGGGCCGCCGATGGCCATGCAGGCCACCGGTATACCGGCAGGCATCTGGACGATGGAGTAGAGGGCATCGACCCCCTTGAGCTCGCCGCTGGACAGGGGCACGCCGATGACGGGCAGGGTCGTCCAGCTGGCCAGGACGCCGGGGAGATGGGCGGCCATCCCCGCCGCGGCGATGATGACCTCGATGCCGCGCTCGCGGGCGGACTGGGCGTACTGGCGCGCCTTGTCCGGCGTGCGGTGGGCGGAGATGACACTGGTCTCGTGCTCGATGCCGAGCTCGGTGAGCACGTCCAGTGCCGGCTGGAGGGCCTCGGCGTCGGATTTGGAGCCCATGACTACGGCTACTAAGGCCATTCTCTCTACCTCGCCTGTCTTCGTTTTTACCACCCCGCCGCCACCTCGGTGTAATCTATTCCCACCCTGGCCGCCCTCGCGGCTTCAGCGGCTTAACCCCTGATTTTCCCCCTCCCCTCCCCTTCGTTGTTATCTATTCCCACCCAAACCACCCCGTATCATCCGCGGCTTATCACGGAGCTTGCCACCGCCCTTCCGCCCCCCGAAATGTCATTGCGAGGAGCGCAGCGACGCGGCAATCTATCTAAGGCTTAGCCCGTAGAATACTCCTTTATATCCGCGATATCCTTCCTATATTGGCAGCCCTCGAAATGAATACGCGGTACGTTTTTATAAACCTTTTCCCTGGCCTCGGCGAGGTCCTGGCCGGTGGCCACCACGGTAAGTACGCGGCCGCCGCAGGTGAGTATCTGGCCCTCCGGGTTGACGCGCGTCCCGGCGTGGAAAATTATAATATCTTTGTCCACGTCGTCCAGGCCGTTGACGGGGAAGCCGGTCTGGTAGGTGCCGGGGTAGCCGCCGGAGGCCATGACGACGCCGACGCAGGCCCGGTCGCTCCAGCCTACGTCGATGGTGTCCAGCCGGTTGCCGACCACGGCCATCATGATATCAATGAGGTCGGTCTGGAGGCGGGGCAGGACTACCTGCGCCTCCGGGTCGCCGAGGCGGGCGTTGAACTCGATGACCTTGGGCACCTTGTTGGTTATCATCAGCCCGCCGTAGAGGATGCCCTTGTAGAGCCGGCCGGCGTCGGCCAGGGCCAGGATGGCCGGCTCCATGATGGTGTGCTCAATGACATGCCCCAGGGCCTCGGTGTAGCCGGGCGGGGGGCTGTAGGAGCCCATGCCGCCGGTATTGGGGCCTTGGTTGCCGTCGTGGATGCGCTTGTAGTCGCAGGCTGGTACCATGGGCACCAGCTTCTGGCCGTCGGTGAAGACGAAATAGCTCATCTCCCAGCCGTGGAGGTGCTCCTCGATGAGCACTTTGCTCCCGGCCTCCCCGAGCGATTTGGCCTTCATCAGGTTGGTGAGGGTAGTCTCGGCCTCGGCCAAGGACTCGGCGATGGTGACCCCCTTGCCGGCGGCCAGGCCGTCGGCCTTGATAACGATGGGCGGCTCCTGCTTGCGCAAGTAGGCCCTGGCCCGGTCGTAGTCGGAGAAGGCAGCCCCCCCGGCGCCGGGAATGGCGTGACGCTGCATCAATGTCTTGGCGAAGACCTTGCTCGATTCTATCTCCGCGGCGCCCCTGGTGGCCCCGAAGATGGCCAGGCCGCTGGCGATAAAGCGGTCGGCGATGCCGGCGGCCAGGGGCCCTTCCGGGCCGACCACGGTAAGATCGATATGGTTGTCGCGGGCGAATTTTACCAGGTCTTCGATGTCGTCCGCCTTAAAATCTATGTTATGGGCAATCTGCGCCGTGCCGGCGTTGCCGGGGGCGACGTATATTTCATCGGCTTTGGGGCTCTGGGCCAGCTTCCAGACCAGGGCGTGCTCTCTGGCCCCGCTCCCGACGACTAAAATCTTAATCGGCCCTGCCTCCTTTTTAACTAATCCTCAATCCAGTAGCGTATGGTTGCCGTGGCCTGAGACGCATGAGTGCCGTCGGTGCTGAGATGCGGTTTCATCTCGTAGTAGCCCTCGCCCCAGCCGTAGTCCAGCGGCCGGAAGGCGATATTACCCTCGCTGGAAGCGAAAGAGTATCCCTCCACGAAGCTCTCGCCGCCATTCCTGACACCGATATATTTGTTACTGGGGGTGAGGAATGAAAAATATATCTCGTCGCCCTCTTCCACCGTCCAGGTGAGGTGCAGGGTCTGCTGGTTTTGGATATATACGTTGAAAGAATCTTCATCGTATTCTTCGCCCGGCGATACCTCCAGCGTGGCGGAGAGCTCGTAATATTCCGGGGAGTTCGGGGCGGCGGTGGTCGTTATCGGTACGGTCGGCGGGGTGGTGGTGATAATATCCGGGTTCTCGATGGGCGCCGAGATAATGTCCGTGGGGGTGGTCGTCTGCGGTGAGCCGCAGGCGGCGAAGACGAACGGGAAAACGAGAAGCACGGTGGCTATAATGAGTATCGGCTTACGCATCGTTCAGCCTCTATGGCCGGTTATTCCCCTCACGATTTTACCTTCCTCTCCCCCCTGTCCTAATGGGTAACCACGCCGATATAGTAGGTGATAAGCCCCCCGGCAACAGCCTGGATAAGCGCCAGGGTAAAGATGAGCCCGTCGCGCCATTTGCGTGCCTGGCGTATGTACATAAAGAGAATGAACAGGCCCCACGCTATGGCCGCCCAGAGATGCCCGTTGAAGTATCCGGTCAGCCAGCCGATGAGCACCGCCGGTACGATGACCCAGGCGACCGAAGCCAGGAATAAAAGCGAGATACCTGCTATTTTGGGCC
>DAOUEH010000061.1:0-3617 GCA_034430635.1 Dehalococcoidales bacterium
GCAGCGCCGTTAAAAACTATAAGGTAGGCCAGCGCGTGGCCTGCGATTTCGGGCAGGCCTGCGGGGCCTGCTACTACTGCCGCAATAAAATGCCGCACTACTGCCGGGCGCGCGCCGAAGCTACGGGGGCCTTCGCCGAGTACGCCGTCTACCCCGAGGCCTGCGTCTACGCCCTTCCCGACGACCTGAGCTTTGAAATAGGCGCCCTGCTGGAGCCGGTCTCGGTGGCCGTGCACGCCATCGATGCGGCCAACGTCAGGACCGGCGGCACGGTGGCCATCTCCGGGGCCGGGCCCATCGGCCTGCTCTGCATGGAGGTCGCCCTCCGCGCCGGGGCCGCCCGTATGCTCGTCTCCGAGCCCGTCGCCGAGAAACGCCAGCTGGCTAAAAAACTGGGGGCCGACGTCGTCGTCGACCCGTTTAAAGAAGACCTGGTGGCCGCCGGCAAGGAGCTTACCGACGGGCGTGGCTTCGATACCGTCATCGAGGCCAGCGGCTCGCTGGCCGCCGCCAGGCAGGCCATTGACCTGGCCGATAACTGCGCCACCGTCCTCTGGGCGGCGGTCTACGGCAAGGACGCCGAAATAGGCGTGCGGCCCTTCCTGATGTACGCCAGGGAGCTGACGATTCGCTCCATCTTCGTTTCACCGTACTGCTTCCCGCGGGCGCTCAACCTCCTGCCCAGGCTGGAGCTGGCGCCCCTCATCACCAATATCGTCCCCCTGGCAGAAATCAATAAGGCCTTCGAGCTGCACAAGACGGGTAAGCCCATCAAGATACTAATCAAGCCCTGAGATATTTGCGCAGAAAGCGAGGGGTATTTTATATGGCTGATCCCAAAGAAGTAAAGCGTCTTCAAGAACTGGCGCGTGAAATGCGTGAAAAACTGCTCAATCTGTGCGGCCACTACGACGGGGTAGTGCACATCGGCGGAGACCTGTCGATGACAGACCTCCTTATCGGGCTCTATCATCACGGGATGAAAGTAGACCCCGCCGACATCAAAGCGCCGGATAGAGACCGCTTCCTCCTGAGCAAGGGGCATGGCGCCGTCTGCATGTATATCGCCATGTCGCTGCGGGGCTATTTCAATTACGACGAGATTCTGGAAACCTACGGCCAGATGGACAGCGCCTATGGCATGCACCCATGTAAAATACAGCTCCCCGGGGTGGAGTGCTCAACCGGCTCGCTCGGGCAGGGCCTTGCTATAGCGGTGGGGCTGGCATTTTCCGCCAGACAGAAGAGGCAGTCGCACCGCGTGTTCTGTATGATGGGTGATGGCGAGACATGCGAAGGCGAGGTCTGGGAAGCGGCGAATACGGCCGGTTCTTATAAACTTGGTAATTTAATCGGCATCGTGGATAGAAACAAGCAGCTGATGACCAGTTTTGACGGCGAGCAGATGTACCTGGAACCGTATGCGGACAAATGGAGGGCCTTTAACTGGGACGTGGTGGAGCTGGACGGTCATGACATGGGGCAGATTATCGATGCCCTCGACAGTCTGCCGCCGGTTACCCATGACAGGCCGACGGTGCTCGTTGCCAGTACTGTCAAAGGTAAGGGCGTTTCCTTTATGGAGAAAAACATCGGCTGGCACGCCGGCGCGCTGAGCCAGGAGGATATGCAAAAGGCCATCGCCGACGTCGAGGCCGCCTTCGTACGGGAAAGGAGTGCCTCGTAATGAAGATGACGTTTAACTTCGGCAGTTTTCTCTCGGCCAGGACGGTCATGGGCGATACGATGCACGAGCTGGGCGAGAAGCATGACCACGTCTGGGCCTTGACGGCGGATACCGGCGGCGCCTTGAAGGAGTTTAAAAAGGATTTCCCGGATAGATATATCGATGTCGGCGTCGCGGAGCAGAATCTGGCCGGTATCGCCGCCGGCCTGGCCCTGGAAGGCAACATCCCCTTCATCGCGGGTATGATTCCGTTCATGACCATGCGCGCCTGCGAGCAAAACCGCACCGCGATTTGTTATCAGGACCTCCCGGTGCGTTTCATCGGCACCGGGGGCGGTTTGACTTCCGGCGGCGGCTCAACCCACAATGCGATGGAAGATATCGCCATCATGAAGTCGCTGGTCAATATGACCGTCCTCTCCATCGGCGACCCAAATATGGTTCGTGATATTATGCTGCTGAGCATGGACTATCCGCACCCGCTCTACATCCGCCTCGCCCAGGGGAAAAAGGACCGCATGCTCTACGAGCCGGGAGCCTATACCTATAAAATCGGCATGGGAATCACCGCCCGTGACGGCCAGGACGCGACGATTATCGCTCACGGAGAGATGGTCTTCGTGGCCCTTGAGGCCGCTAAGATGCTGGCGGCGGAGGGAATCGAGGCGCGCGTCATCGACATGTATTCCATCAAACCCCTGGATGAAGCCCTGGTCTTGAAGGCGGTCAAAGAAACCCGGAACATCGTCGTCCTCGAAGACCATCTCATGGAAGGCGGATTGGCCAGCGTGATGGCGGACGCCTTCGCGGACGGCGGCGTTTATCCCAAGAATTTCAGACGCCTCGGCATCCCGCAGGTATACGCGGGCTTCGGCAGCGGTGAAGAGCAGCGCGCCAAGTACGGTTATGACGAAGCCGCCACCGTAGCCGCCGTCAAAAAAATGCTGGCATGATGCAGCCGGTGGCAGCACGAATAATGTAAAAAGGGAGGTGACGCAGCATGGCTGAAATGAAGTATGCAAAATATATCATCACCGAGCCCAAGGAGTGGCCGCCGGAGGCGCTGGCCAGGATGGCGGCGGGGCGGGCCGAGCGAAAATCGACCATCAAGTCCACCCGCCTCATGTCGGTGGATAGCGAGATTCTGCCGGGGTTTTTCTACGTGGACTGCGCCTGGCTCTGGAGCGGCGGCGAGAACGAGGGCGGCGGCGAGGCCCATACCCACGACTTCGACGAGGTTATCGGCTTCATCGGCTCCAACCGCGACGACCCGCACGATTTGGGCGGCGAGGTCACCATCTACCTCGACGGGAAAAAGGAGGTACTCACCCAGACCTGCCTGATATTCGTCCCGGCGGGCGTGCCGCACTGCCCTTACTTCTTCAACCGCATCGATAAGCCCATCTTCTTCGTCACCATCTCGCCGAGCGGGAGCTATACCCAGAAAGATAAAGGGCCTGTCACCCCTCCCCCCGCCGGTGAGCCGCGCTATACCATCGTCACCAGGCTCAAGGAGCGGTTCTCCGTGGCCGCCTCCGGCGAGGAGGGGCCGCCCCCGCCCCCGCCCAACCCGTCGCTGTAAGGGGCGCGCATCCTGCACCTGGAAGACGACGTAGCCAAAGGTGCCTTCTACGTGGACTTCGTCTGGATTTACCAGGGTACCGGGGCGGCCCCGGCCCCGGAGCACACCCACGAATGGCCGGAGCTTATCGCCATGGCCGGCTGCGACCCGGAGCGCCCCCACCATCTGGGGGGCAAGATGAGTATCGTCCTGGGGGACGAAGACCATATCATCGAGCGCAGCTCGCTGGTGTGCATCCCGCCGGGGCTGAAGCACTGCCCCTGGCGCTTCCTGGATATCAAGAAGCCGACCCTGGTCTTTACCGCCGGGCCCTCGGCGATGTATTCCGGCTCGCACAAGAAGGACTAG
>DAOUEH010000062.1:0-16531 GCA_034430635.1 Dehalococcoidales bacterium
GCCCTGCTGGAACGGGAGATAGCCCTCTTCCCCAACGTGCGCGTCTTCATGCTCATGGGAGACGTGGCCATCAAGATGATGAACAATATCTGGAAGCAGCAGACTGGTAAAAAAGTAATCCCCGCCGGCTCCACCTATAAAATCCGGGGCCAGGCATACTACCAGGGCGACCGGCGCGTCCTGCCGTCCTACACCCCGGCGGGCAAGAACTTCCTCATCGAGAAATCCAAGCGGCGCATGGTCGCCGAAGACATCCGGGAGGCGATGCGGCTGCTGGCATAAACCCGTCCCCGTTTCAACCGCGCCCGGCGGCGGGACGCGGGGTGGCCTTGTCCCCGCTGCCGTTGGCGAAGCCCTCCCGCACCAGCGCCATAAAGTCCTCCGCCAGGGGGTGCTCGGGGGCATCGGTGCGGAGCAGGGCGTCCACCCCCACGGTGATATCCCGCGACAGAGAGAGCGTCTTGAGGCGTCCCTCGGCGATGGCCTTCTCCACGCTGCGGATATGGTGCAGGCCCACCCCCTCCCCGTTCTCGACGAGCGATATACCCCAGTCGGAGCTGTCCACCTCCACAATGACCGGCGAGGGCGCGCTGCACCCCCCGGTGCGGAGCTTGCCCTGGATGATGCGGCGCGTCGCCGATGTCTCCGGCCCCAGGACCAGCGGGTAGCCGCAGAGGTTGAGGAACTCCAGGCGCTGCTTGCGGGAGATGGCGCTGGACGCGGAGGCCACCAGCACCAGCTTCTCCTCCGGGGAGAGCGATACCGAGCGCAGCTTGGGACTGCCGTAGTCCATGCTGACGACGACCCCCAGGTCGACGTTGGAGCCGAGGACGTCCTCGGCCACCTCGAAGGAAGAGCGGCTACGGATAATCAGCCGCACGTGGGGATAGAGCTTTTCGAAGGCGGCGGCCGCCAGGGCCACGCTGGTGGAGAAAGTGGTGCAAACGCCGACGCGCAGGCTGGCCTCCTTGATGTTCTCCAGGAACCTCTCGGCGCTGGTCATCTGCCGGTAAATCTCGCTGACGTAGCGGAAGAGCCCTACGCCCGCCCGGGTGAGGAATATTTTCTGCCGCTTGATATCGAGCAGCTTGAGACCGACATTCCGCTCCAGCGTCCGGATGTGATAGGTAACCGTGGGCTGGGTCAGGCAGAGCCTATCGGCGGCGGCGGTGACGCTCTCCTCGCTGGCGACGTAGTAAAAGACAATCAGGCTGTGCAGGTCTAGCTTTGAAGGCGACATGGTTATTCCCTTTCCAGTTAACCGACCCGTTAACGCCCGGACTCGGAAAAAGGCGTTCTCTATAATATCATAGATAATTTTAGATTGCAGTCCGCCGGGCCGCCGTGTTTGATTGCTCAGGAGTTTCCGGGCAGCTATCCGCTTCCTTTCGGACTCTCAATGCCCCGCCTTTTTTAATATCGGCGCGCCTTGATATTTTGCCCGCAAATCGCTAAGATGTTAAAGGGGAACCGGGCGGACGCCACACCAGCCCGGCACCCGAAGCGGAAAACGGCGGAAAAGCCTAATACAAGCTAAGGAGGTTAATGCACATGGCCAAAGACCTGACCAAGACACTCGCCGACCTGAAGGAAGACGAGGCGGTCGAAATCGTCCAGAACCGGATAAACGCCGGTGACGACCCGATGGCCGTCCTCCACGACGCCAGCCAGGCGATGGAAATCGTGGGGGCACGCTTTTCCAAGGGCGAATATTTCATCCCGGACCTGGTCTACTCCGGCGAGATCCTCAAGCGAATCAACGAGATTGTCAAGCCCAAGCTGGCCGGGGCCACCAGCGTCAAGAAGGGTGGCAAGGTCATCATCGGCACGGTGGCCGGGGACATCCACGATATCGGCAAGGACATCGTCGTCTTCATGCTCGATGTCAGCGGCTTCGACGTTATCGACCTCGGCGTGGACGTGCCCGTGCAGAAGTTCGTCGATACGATAAAGTCCAGCGGGGCGCCCATCGTCGGCCTGAGCGGCTTCCTTACGCTGGCCTACGACGCCATGAAGGAGACCGTCGACGCCATCAAGAAGGCCGGCCTCAGGGAGAAGACCAAGATAATGATTGGCGGCGGCCAGATTAACGACGAGGTGATGAAATATACCGGCGCCGATGCCTACGGCAAGGACGCCGTGGCCGGGGTGGCCCTGGCCAGGAAATGGTCGGCCGCCAAATAATAACCTCAACCCAACCTACACGGGAGGTCATACTACGTAACAGGAAGGAGAAGCTATGACGCGCGAAGAGAAGCAGGAAGCATTTTTCGCCAAGTGGGTTTCACCGGAGGGCGCTAAATTCGCCAGCCCCCAGGCCGAAAAGGACTATAAAGCCAGGGCTACCCGGATAAAAGACGCCATTCAAATGAAGAAGTTACCGGATAGGGTGCCGCTTTACCTGTCCGCCAGTTTTTGGCCCGTCGCCTATGCCGGCATAACTCCCTACGACGCCATGTACGACTACGAAAAGAATAACATGGCCTTCAAGAAATTCATCGTGGATTTTAAGCCCGACGGAAACCTCGGCGCGGCCGTGCCCGGCCCGGGGAGGTTCTTCGAACTCATGGACTACAAGCTGTACTCCTGGCCGGGGCATGGCGTCCCCAAGGAGCACTCCTACCAGGCCAACGAAGGCGAGTACATGACCGCCGACGAATACGACGACCTGATTGAAGACCCGTCCAACTACTTTAACAAGGTCTACCTGCCGCGCGTCTTCAAGGCTATGGAGCCGCTGCAGGCGCTCCCCACCGCCACCGGCATCCTGGAGATGTACGGCGTGGCCGGTAACTTCATCCCCTACGGCCTGCCCCCCGTGCAGGAAGCCTTAAAGACCCTCATGAAGGCTGGTGAGGAAGCCCTTAAGTGGGGCGGGGCGATGGGTGCTTTCGGCGCCGAGATAACGGCGCTGGGCTATCCCGTCATCGTGGCCGGCTACACCAAGGCCCCCTTCGACGTCATCGGTGATACCCTGCGGGGCACCCGCGGCATCATCATGGACATTTACCGCCAGCCCGATAAGCTCCTCAAGGCCATGGAGCATCTGGTACCCATCATGATTAAGATGGGCGTCGGCGCGGCCAAGGGTGCGAATAACCCCTTCATCTTCATCCCCCTGCACAAGGGCGCCGATGGCTTCCTCTCCGACGCGCAGTACAAGAAGTTCTACTGGCCCACGCTGAGGGCGGTCATGATGGGCCTTATCGAAGAGGGCGTCGTCCCCTTCCCGGCCGCCGAAGGCGGCTACAACTCGCGCCTGGAGGTCGTCAGCGACCTGCCCAAGGGGACAACGGTGTGGATGCTCGACCAGATAGATGACATGGCCAGGGCCAAGAGGACACTGGGCAAGGTCGCCTGCATCGCTGGCAATATGCCCTCCGCCACGCTCAGCCTAGGTACGCCCGAGCAGATAAAAGCGGAGACCAAACGGCTCATCGACGCCTGCGCCAAGGGCGGCGGCTATATCATGAGCAACGGCTCCTTCTTCGACGAGGCTAAGGTGGAAAACGTCCGGGCCTGGGTCGATACCACGCTGGAATACGGCGTCTATAAATAGACACAGCAACCATCGAAACGGTACAATTAAGGGGGTGCGCCCCGGGGCAATCCGGGAGGCTCACCCCCTTTGATATTGGCCCGAATATAGTGCGAGGTAGCCAGCCATGCCCGTCATCCGCGATATTGCCCTGGAGCTGAAGACCGGCGAGATACTGCGCCGCGAGGGCTTCCGCGGTTATGCCAGGGCCAGGCCGAAGATAAAGGCCCAGACGGAGGAACTCCTGGCGGAGGTCAGCCGCGACGGGCTGCTGACGCCGGCGGCCAGCTATGAAATATACCCCGTTGCCGCCCTGGAGCCGGAGCGGGTAACCCTGGAGGGTGGCGGGGTGGTGCCCGGCAGGCTGCTGCCGGAAACGTTCCCGGAGGCCAGGGAACTGGCCACTATCGTGTGCACCATCGGCCCCGGGCTGGAGAAACGGGTGACGGAATACGGCCGGAACGGCCAGACCCTGCTGGCCATGATGCTGGACGGTATCGGCAGCGCCGCCGTGGACCAGCTGGCCATCGAGGTCTGCCACGGTATCGCCGAGGAGGCCACGGCGCGGGGCTACCGGGCGGGCAGCCCCCTTGGCCCGGGCATGCCGGGCCTGGCCATCACCGAGCAGGGCAATATCCTTACGCTTGCCGGGGCGGCGGAAATCGGCGTGAGCCTCTCCGCCTCCGGCATCATGATACCCCGCAAGTCGGTCTCAATGGTGGTCGCCCTGGGGAAGGAGATGGCTACCTGGAGTCAGGCCGAGGTCTGCGCCCGCTGCAACCTGCACGCTTCCTGCCCCTATACCGTCCTGCGCCGCTGAAACAGCGGCGCAGGCTTGATGGCGTCTTCAGTTCTAATTCGGGTTCGGCCCCTAGAGCATCACCGTGCCGCCGTCAATATAGTAGGTCTGCCCGGTGATGAAGTTCGAGTCGTCCGAGGCCAGGAACACCGCCGCCCCCACCATGTCCACCGGCTGCCCGCGCCGGTGCATACTCTGCTCGCCGGTGGCAATCTCGAATATCTGGTCGCTCCCCTGCTGGTTCAGGCTGGCCTCGGAGGCTGTGTAGCCGGGGGCGATGGCGTTGACGTTGATGCCCGACTCGCCCAGGGCGTGGGCCAGGGCCTGGGTCAGGATATAGACCGCCCCCTTGCTGCAGGAATAGGGCAGGAACAGCTGGGCGGCGGGGACTCTGGCGACATTGGAGGCAATGTTGATGATTTTGCCCTTGCCCGCCTTGGCCATGATGGAGGCAATAGCCTTACATACCAGCCAGGTGCCCCGGACATTGACGTCGAAGATGCGGTCCCAGTCCTCGATCGACCAGGCGTCCCAGGGGGTGATGTTGAGCCCGCCCCAGATGGCGGCATTATTGACCAGGATATCCACCTTGCCGTAGTGCTCCATGACCGCCGCGGCGATTTTCTGAGGTTCGTCCACCTTGGAGATATCGGCCTGGACAGCGGCCACCTTAACGCCCTTGGCCTTTACTTCGTCGATGGTGCCCTTGGCCCTCTCGACGCTGGTGGTGCTCAGGAGCAGGTCGGCCCCTTCCTCGGCGAACCGCATGGCGAAGGCCTTCCCCAGGCCGCGGCTGGCCCCCGTGATAACGGCTACCTTACCCTTTAATACCGGTGACATGTGCTCCTCCTTTATATTTTATTCTTTTAAATCACGCGCCTATTATACCGTATACGCCCCGTTTATCCCAACGGCCGTTTTACGTACTCTGCTCTATTTCATCGAGGATAAATTCCACCGCCATGACGGCGGTCTCCTTGATGGCGCAGCCCCCCGATATCCCCAGGAACTCCTCGAGCATATCGGGCCTTTTCAGGTCCCACGACTTGCCGTACCTCCCCCGGAGGACATCCTTGCAGAGCTGCGAGCCGTATTTCTCGTTGAATTTATCCAGGATGGCCTCCTGGACGCACTCGGCGCCGTACTGCATGGCTTTCATATCTCTCCCCGGAACGCCCTGCAGGATGCTCACGGCCATGCCGATGGACAGGATAGCGGCGATAACGGCCCCGCAGGTGCCGTCGCTGGTGCTGTTGACACCCCCGGCGAAGAGCGATATCCCCGGGAAAAACCTCTCCTCCATTGCCTCCGGGATGATTTCAAAGCCGCCCCAGCGGAGGGAATCGACGATGGCCAGGAAGGTGGACTGGGCGCAGCCCTTGTATTTCGCCTCGTACACCACCGCCAGCTCGCCGGCTTTGGCGATTATTTCTTCCCGCGTCTTTTTAAGCTCAGGCATAAAAACACCCCGCATTTCTATTACGGTCTATATTTTTAGCAGATTGGTGGACAAGATTCAACCGGCGAGAGGGATACGGGGCGCCCGGATTTGAACCGGGGACCTTCTGAACCCCATTAAGATAGGAGAAAAGGGGGCTACCCCTTGCCTCCTTTCACCGATAGCTTATCAGCCGCTAGGTTTGATGTCAAGCTGGTAAAACTGGACAGAATAAGTCTGTTTGTTCGACTTCATCGGTTGTCTGTTGTTTCATCGCCCTCCGAAACCTGACCACATCACGTTGGGCGAGAAAAACGCGGAAAAAGCGAAAATGGATGAAGTTTCGAAACTGGGCGATATACCGTGCTCTCTATCGAAGATCCATCATTTCGAGAGTCGGCTAACCTCTTCTTAAAATCGTAGACGCACCGTCGATCGCTCCACTGCCGCCGGCGACCAGCCCTATCTTGGCGTTCTTTATCTGGCAGGCACCAGCCTCGCCTCTCAGTTGCTTTACTGCCTCGACCACGTGAGTAGCGCCGGTTATCATAGCGTGGGAGAGGTGGCCGCCGTGTGTATTGACCGGTAGAGACCCTTCCAGGCTGATAGCTCCGCTTTCGACAAATTTACCACCCTCACCCTGTTTGCAAAAGCCAAGAGCTTCAATAAACAACAGAAGCATTATGGTGAACGAGTCATATATCTCGGCAAAGTCCAGGTCCTCTCGAGAAATGCCAGCCATCTGAAGTGCTTTATCCAGTGCCTGGCGCTCCGCCGGCTGTTTAAGAAAATTATCCCCTAATTGAGTCTCCGAATCGGCATTGGTCATCTGGAATCCACCAAACCCGACTCCCATAACATATACTGGCACGTGGGGGCATTTCTTGGCCCGTTCGGCGGAAGTCATCACAAAGGCACAGGCGCCATCGTTCATCAGACAATAATCAGGAAGCCTCATGGGGTCGGCCACTATAGGACTGTTCAGGTAGTCCTCGAGAGTAAGGGGTTTTTTCATTACCGCGTGGCCGTTCAGGATTGCATTGCGGCGCTGGTTAACCGCGATTGTGCCCAGTGCCCTAGCCATCTGGTCCCTGGTAAGCCCGTATTCATACATGTAGCGCTGGGCCTTCGCGGGGTACTGGCAGGACGGGCCATACAGGCCGTATGGCATCTCGAAGGATAATTTAATGTTGCTGCCATGCTCGCGGTAGGTGAAACTTTTTCTTCTTTGTGTGGCGAAATCAAGGCCAAAATGGGCCACCACGACATCCGCCTGACCTGTGGAAATGGCCATGGCGGCGGCCAGGGGCGTGCCCATGCTGCCGGCACCAGAGCCGGACACGTTGGCGCTGTAGCGGTGGGGTATCCCGAGGTTGTATGCCAGTTCGCTGGCGCTGAGTAGATTGAGGGAAATCCCCTGGCTAATAATCCCGTTCACCTCCTGGGGGCTGATATTGGCATCATCGAGCGCCTTCTGGACAGCTTCGATCATGAGTGCCTTCACCCCGCGTTCGGAAGCCTGCCGGGAATATTCGGTTTCCCCTATGCCTACGATAGCTATTTTATCACGTAAACTCTCCATATCAGTACCCTCCTATTTATCACGCAAGCTATGACGATTTGTCTCTTATTGGTTTAACAAGAGGCATCGCAACTTCATCATTAATCCGCTGGAAAACGACTTCCACAGGCATCCCGATATAAGCATCTTCGGGTTTGCAGTCAACAAGGTTGGTTACCAGGTGGGCGCCGGGAGCGTCATCGAATTCTACGTACGCCACGATATAAGGCCCCTGCGCGTGATAAAGCGGACCCAGGTCCCACTTGACGTAAGTCCAGGTATACACCTTCGCCTGGCCTTTGACCACCTGCCACTCTATGTCCGCAGAATGGCAGAACGGGCAGAGCACACACGGGTACCAGTGAAACCGGTTACATTTGAGGCACTTCGGAAAGCGTATTTCGCCCTGCCGTGTCCCTTCCCAGAAAGTCGCTACCTCGCTATCTTCGAGATCGGGTAAAGGCCCCTTTGAGAAATCTATGTACTTTTCCATTTCTCTACCCCCTTGTAACTCATGTATTTACTCATTATTACTCCTGTTGACCGGTTGCCGCTCGGGAATGCTTTTCGACAGCTCCCCATCTGGCATTCCCGGGCGGTCTTTCGCTATCCGTTGCTAACGGAGGGCTGTTCTTTTAGATTTCTGAAAGCTCAGTCCGGAGGTAAGAAGCCGATTATTCTGGCCAGAGGTCTTCAGCTACATCATCCAGGCCGAGTGCCAGTAGTTTCTTTTTGCTTGGCTTGGTTGTTTCTCGATCCCAATCCATAGCACCAAGGCACCAGTATACCTGTGCCTCAATATCCAGCGTCACGCCAGCCAGCGGACCCCCCTTCTGAGGAGGCCGGCCAACTATCCTGGGATGCACTTTCCGCGTCAGGGGGTTTATACCCTCGCGTAGAATAAAGGCGTGCCTCATATTGACAATTCTTTCTCCGCAGGTCAACAGCTCTTCCAGTGAACGTTCCCAGCCGGTCACAGCGCTCATATATTCTCTTACGTATTTGTTACCATCGGGCACTGGCCAGTGACAATACGTACAAAGTCCTACCGCATTAAGAAGCTGCGTCTGGAAGTTGGCGGGTCCGAACTGAGCCGTGTGGCGACCGGGTGTAGCGTCCATCTTGTAGCCAGCGCCGAGGGTTGATTTCCGGAAAAAGATAAACTTGGGGTCATGCATTCCCAATTCCTGTCCCCCGATATGTACGGCGAACTTCTGAGCCTTCCTCCCTATTTTCTTGGCGGCTATGTTTACACCATCGGCAAGGATATCACCAAAGCCTTCTCTCTTCACCAGCTTATCGGTCATGGCGACGATAGCCTCAGAATTACCCCAGGTCAGCTCAATCCCATCGGTATCTTTCTTGGTAATGATGCCATTCTCATAACACTCGATAGCGAAGCTTATGATAGTGCCCGCGGAGATAGTATCCACCCCGTAGCTATTACAGAGATGGTTGGCCATAGCAATCGACTCTGAATTAGTATTGAGGCACATACTGCCAAAGGCCTCTTGGGTTTCATACTCCGGACGTCGAGTGCCGGCCGGGTATCCGTACGGGGCTACCCCTTCTTTTAGTGAGGCTTGGCAAGCCAAAGGACAATGCCAGCAGCCATACCTTTTATCGACATTGGCCTGGGCCTTCTCCAGAGTGAGTCCTGATACGTCTGGCATGTCTACAACGCCGATGCCACCCCAGTTCTTAACCGGAGCATCACCGTTATGCGCCGCCTGGTCGGCCTGGTCGGCAGTGCCGTACGTGTGATGAAACTCAAGGAATACTTTTCCGAATCTCGGTGTATTCAATTCGCCCACGTGCTCCCGCCGTAACTTTTGAGCTGCCTCCTCATTGGCGAGGTGTAATTTCTTATTGCCTCTGACGGCCACTGCCTTCAACTTTTTAGATCCCATGACCGCACCTAACCCCGAGCGCCCGGCTGCAGCCCCCTTCGTAGTGACAATGCAGGCGATGCGGGCAAGGTTCTCTCCAGACGGGCCGATGCAGATGCATTCTACATCTTTGGATAACTCAGCCTTCAGCATATCTTCGGTATCATAAGTACTTTTTCCCCATAGGTGCCTGGCATCTCTTATCTCAGCTTTCCCATCGTCGATAAAGAGATAAACCGGTTTATCTGATATTCCGTTGACGAATACAGCATCATAGCCGGCGAACTTGAGGACAGGTCCAAAATACCCCCCCGAATTAGCATCCCCCCAACCGCCGGTAAGTGGCGATTTCGCTACTGCTTGGTACCGGGTACCGGTAACAGCCGGAGTACCAGTGAGCGGACCGGTAACAAAACCAAGGATGTTCTCTGGCCCGAGCGGGTCAACGCCCGCCTTCTGCCGACTGTAAAGAATCCTGGCACCAAGACCCGAGCCTCCGATAAAGTCTTTATAGAGACTATCAGGGGGCGTCTCTTCTTTGATTTCCCGCGTAGAGAGATCTACAAATAAAATCTTCCCCGCATATCCTCTAGCCATTTTCACTCCTTTCGCACTATTATTCTAAGCTTTTCTAAGGACTCCTTAGAACGGTGGACCATCATGGCATTCAGGGTGTCTAGGTGCCCCCAAGATGTTAGTTGACCCTGAGAACCAGTGATAAATCAACACTGGAATCTACCCGTATTCAGCCATGTTGAAACTAATGCGTTGGCCTCACACCATCCTCGGCATAAGCTCGGTGAGTTCCTCCACCGTCCACTTGCCTGCCTTATGGAGGTAATGATGTCCTCCTGGCGTTCCCATTGGCGGGGCATAGACACAGACTTCTCCGCCCATAATGTGGATAATCTGGCCGGTTATATCTTTGGCTTCGTCGGTCGCCAGATAGACCAGCATCGGCGCCACGTACTCCGGCCCCGGCCCGCTAGGATCAAACGCGTTGAGAGCGGTGGTCGCGATAGGTGATAAGGAATTGGCCGTAATGCCATACTCCTTCAATTCCACCGCTAACAGCCTGGTGAAACCGAGAATACCCGCTTTGGCCGTGCAGTACGCGGCGCTGGGACCCGGCCCGGTACTGAATGTATAGGCAGCTACAGAAGTGAAGTTAATTATTCTGCCGCCGCTCTTCTGCTTTATCATCTCCTTGACGGCTTCCTGGGTAGTGGCGAAAAGCCCTTTCAAATGCACGTTAAGTATGGCATCCCAATCTTCCTCTGTAAACTCAACGGTGGGTGCCATTTTGAAATTACCCGCCGAGTTAACCAGGATATCGATGCGGCCAAAGTTACTGATGGCGGTCCTGACGATTTTCTGACCGCCTTCCATGCTGGCAACACTGTCATAGTTGGCCACGGCCGTGCCGTTGGCGGTTTTAATCTCGTTAACTACTCTATCCGCCCCCCAGGAGCCGTCCGGATCCTTAACGATATCGTTCACCACTACCTTGGCACCCTCGGCCGCCATGGCTAAGGCTGTTTCTTGGCCGATACCGGATTGACTCCCGGCTCCGGTGACTACCGCGACCTTGCCGGCTAATTTTCCAGCCATTATCACCTTATCTTATATATATTTTACTATATTCAGAATTCCGCGGGTTTTAGGGCGCTGCCATCCTAGGCATAATCTCGATAAGTTCGTCGACTGTCCATTTACCCGACTTATGGAGGTAATGATGTCCTAATGGCTCTCCCATGGGCGGAGCAAAGACGATGACATCTCCACCCATAATGCGGATAATCTGGCCGGTTATGTCTTTGGCTTCATCGGTCGCCAGATAGACAATCATCGGCGCCACGAACTCCGGCCCCGGCGCCGGGTATGGGAACAAAGTGCTCTTTGCCCCGGGCGATATGGAATTGGCTGTGATGCCATGTTCCTTCAATTCCACGGCCAGCTGCCTGGTGAAACCGAGGACTCCCCCTTTACCCGCACAGTACGCGATGCTCGCGCCCGGGCCCAAATCCGGCGTGTATGCAGCCATGGAAGTGAAGTTAATTATCCTGCCGCCGCTCTTCTGCTTTATCATATGTTTGACAGCTTCCTGCGTAGTAGCGAAGACTCCCTTTATATGCACGTTGAGCGTAGCATCCCATTCCTCTTCTGTAAGCTCAACCGTCGGCACTATTCTGAAAGTACCAGCGGTGTTAACCAGGATATCGATGCGGCCGAAATTGCTGATAGCCGTATTTACAACGCTCTGACCGCCTTTCATGCTGGCAACACTATCGTAGTTGGCCACGGCTGTACCGCCGGCGCTTTTTATCTCTTTTACAACTCTATCCGCCCCCCAGGAGCCGTCCGGGTCCTTACCGATATCATTGACCACTACCTTGGCGCCTTCGGCTGCCATGGCTAAAGCTACTGCCATGCCGATACCAGATTGACTTCCGGCTCCGGTAACCACCGCGACCTTGCCTGCTAATTTCCCAGCCATTCTTATCTTTTCCTCCTTCACTATTCTTAGCTATTTTGAACTTCGGGCTATTTAGGGTAAAAGCATGCTGGGTAGTTTCGGCCCCAACCAACATGCGACAGCCAGACTAACTTCGCTGACAAAATTAGTATGGTTTTACAGCTAAACAACGCTTCGGAGTTCCCGGGGGTTTTACCCCCGGGAACTCCTTAGTTTTCCAGGGTTTACTCAGTTAACGGTTCAAGATACCAATATATCAGTCAAGATCAAACAGTCGGAAGGTATTCAATGGCTCTGGGTGACGGATATACTCAAAGTTGTAGTAGTAGCTGCTGCTGTTTGGAGTCCACTCTCCAACCGTTTTATTGTTCTTCACAACCAAGTAGGGGACTTGCAGGAGGGGTATGGTTGTATAACTGTCAACCACAAACTGACAAATCTCCTTGTACATCTCGCTTCTTTTCTCTAAGTCAAACTCCGCAAGGGCTTCCTGGCACATGGGCGTCCATATATCCGCCTCCTCGCATTGATACATGAAGCCCCAACCTGCGGTTTTGTCAAGCGTCAACAGTTGTGTGTAAGGGTTAGCCCCTCCCCAGAGGTTCCTGTAAGTGAAGCACTCTCCGGCGGTTTCGATGTTATGCGTTCTGGAGTAGTAGGCTCCGAAGTCCAGCGGGTTGATCTCAGCTTTTATTCCAATGTCATCCCAGTAACCGACTGCCGCTTCAGCCTCCTTGGCTATCATCGGTACTCCCGGATGGAATGGTGAGCTCACCAGGGTGAAGCTAAACCCTCCTTCTGAGTTAGGTGTGAAAACACCGTCCGCAGCGGCTTCCGCTAGCAACTCCCTGGCTCTGTCCGGGTCGTACGGGTAAGGTTCTATTTCTGTGTACCCCGGCAGCCCAAGATTTGTCGAAACCGGTGTAGCCGTACCGTAATGCA
Organism: Dehalococcoidales bacterium; assembly: GCA_034430635.1. Classification (GTDB taxonomy): domain Bacteria; phylum Chloroflexota; class Dehalococcoidia; order Dehalococcoidales; family RBG-16-60-22; genus DAOUEH01. The sequence goes on from DAOUEH010000062.1 coordinate 12,644, forward strand.
GGGCCTGGTTTATGGCGTCACGGTCTATGGCTATATTCATAGCCTCGCGCACTCTTATGTCTGTCCACGGGTCCTGGTTATGATACCCTTCTTGATACATATCATCGTCTGGCCTGCACAGTCCACCGAAAATGATAGCGCTGACGGCGCCATAAGGCCACGTTTCAATAGTAAAGTCTTCTTCTCCCTGCAGGTCAGGCAGGCTGGCCGGTCCAATAACGGTAGCATCAATCGCCCCCGTCTTAAGCATGGCTATCCTGGTACTTTCCTCGGGAACTTGCTGTATGATGAGGTATTTGAACTCGGGGACTACTCGCCAGTGGTCTTCAACTGCTTCGTACTTCAGGTAATTCCCGGTCTTCTTCTCAATCAGCTTGTAGGGCCCGGAACCTATCGGGTTTATATTGGCTTCTTCCGCGCCGACCGACTCCACGTATGCCTTGCAAAGGACCGGGCAATAGGGGGGACTGAACGCATATGAGTCAGAGTAGTCTACATTTGGTTCACTCTGGTGAACAATCAAGGTGTAAGGGTCCACTACTTCTACGCTCTCGATAATTTCCGTAAACGCCTTAACGCCGGAGATAGAAGCCTCGCTCCTCATTTCGTCTATTAGGTACTTAACGTCTTCGGCGGTTAACTCTCCCCATCCATCATGAAACTGAATTCCTTCCCGTACATGAATCGTAAGGTCAGTATAATCCTCTGAGAATTCCCACGACTCAGCCACACAGGGGATGTTTTCTCCAGTGGGAGATTCAAGCGCTATATAGTCATACACAGGTCCATATACCAGATAGTCGGACAGGAAAGTTATCCAGGGCACAAAACCTTCAGTCTGCAGGCTTGATACACCAAATGTAAACGTTCCTTCCGGCTTTGGTGCTGCCGGGGGTGTCGTTGTGCCTGAGGGTGTTGTTGTGGTTGGGGTTGTGGATGTGGGTTCTCCTCCGCAGGCACCCAGTAGCGGGATAACCATCAATATTATCCCCACCAAGATAAAAATTGCCGCTTTTGATTTTTTCATTTGTTCCTCCTTTCTAATATACCCGATTTTATTTTTCTCACTTGTTCCTCCTTTCTAATATACCCGATATATTTTAAAACACCGGCAACACTAACATGCAGCATATTTGCTGGCTAATTTAATCCCTCCTGAAGAGTGTAACGTAGTTCTCCCAGATAGTGCCGGCACTGACCATCCCTATCTTTGCATCATGCACCTGGCAGGCCCCAGCTTCACCCCTGAGCTGGTGTATCGCCTCAACTACGTGAGTAGCTCCATATATGCAAGAGTGCGAAAGATGTCCGCCATGTGTATTCACCGGTAGAGACCCCTCAAGGCTAATAGCTCCACTTTCAGCGAATGGTCCACCCTCACCTTTCTTACAGAATCCAAGACTCTCCAAGGACAAGAGAAGCTGTGTGCTATATGAATCGTATATCTCAGCAAAGCTGAGGTCTTCCCTGGTTATATCAGCCATCTGGAGCGCTTGCTCCAGCGATGAGCTTTCGTGTGGCTTGTATAAATATCCGCCTGCCTTCTGGGTAAATGCGTCAGCGCTGCCCATCGGGGTACAGCCGTAGCCCATCCCCGTAACATATACCGGTATATTAGGGCAATCCCTGGCCCGCTCTGCTGATGTGATTATCCAGGCACAGGCTCCGTCGGATATCACATAGCAATCATCACGCTTCAACGGGTCCACTACTATCGGACTATTAATGTAATCTTCATAACTGAGTTGCCTATGCATCACCCCTTTGCCATTAAGAATCGCATTATGGCGCTGATTCATAACAATCGCACCAAGGTATTTGACAAGCTGCTCCTTAGTAATTCCATATTCGTGCATATAGCGGTTGGCCATCTGGGCGAAGAAAACACCAGGCATGTTGGAGCCATATGGTGCCTCGAAAGAGTCCTTCATACCCATAGGGACAACCTTGGAGGCATCTTCCTCCGTCCCTTCCTCAACTTCACCATCTAATATCTTCATTAATGAGCCATAGGTAGTGGTACAATACGTCAGTACAACATCCGCCATCCCTGAAGTAATAGCTATAGCGGCAAGATGAAACGAGCTGGTATTGCTGCCACTAAAATCGCCCATGTCGCCGTGAAAACGGTATTTAATTCCTAAGTTGTAGGCAAGGTCATTGCAGCTGAACAACTGTGCCCCGTTGAATCCACTGACCATACCATCTATATTGCTGGAAGTAAGCTTGGCATCGTCAAGTGCCTTATGAACCGCGTCAATTATGAGCTCCTTCGGCCTTCGTCCAGAATTCCTCAAATACTCGGTTTCCCCTATCCCAACGACAGCAACTTTGTCTCGTAACCTCTTCATTCCCGTAGTCTTCTTTCTACTACCCAACTATGACTGCCTATCATCAGTCGGCTTGAAAAGCGGCATCGTAATTTTGTCATTAACCCGCTGGAATACAACTTCCAGAGGCATACCGATACTTACATCCTCGGGCCGGCATTCCACAAGGTCAGATGTAAGATAGAACCCTGGTGCTTCATCAAATTCCACCAGTACCATGATGTAAGGTCCTCGGATGCCAAATGCCGGCAGGTTCCAATTTACGTACGACCAGGTAAATAATTTCGCCTGGCTTGTTAGCGCCTGCCACTTGATGTTCGGGGAATGGCAGAATGGACAGAGCGTACAGGGATACCAATGAAACTTACTGCAGTCCTGGCACTTCGGAAAGCGTATCTCACCCTGGCGGGTTCCTTCCCAGAAAGGTGCCCCCTCGTAATCTTCTATGAGGGGCAAAGGCCCTTTTGAGAAATCTAAGTATTCTTTCACCTCTCTATTTCCTTCATAAAACTACCAGCTTTCCTATAGGGCCTGAGCATCGGTAAAAAACCCGTGAGCTCGATTCTAAAATCGCCCAGGAAGGAGTTTCATATTATCTACGGCATTATAATTTATTTACCCGAGTATGTCAATATTTAGACAGTCAGTTATTATACTGAGAATATACAAATACTCCGCTGATTGAAAAGGCCGTAGCCGCTCCCGGCCACGGGCGCCAGCCATACGTACTATACTTAAAACCGGTAGTAACTATGGTCTACTTGTATACGCCATACTGCTTGGTAAGGTTAACCCAGACTTTCACGCGTTCGGGGTCAGATTCGTCCATGGAACCTCTGGGCCCCATGATAAACCCACCACCCTCACCAACGACGTCAATAAGTTTCTTGGTATATTCTTCAACTTTGTCGAAGCTAGCCGTCTGTAAATGTGAAAGAGGCATCATTCCGGCAATACACATGGTATCGCCCAGGATTTTCTTGGCTTTCACGGGGTCAGTGCTATCGAACTGCCCTATGACCTTCCCTTTTGGTAGTTCTGCGAGATATTCGAGGCGTGACGTATAGTCCCCTTCAAAGAACGGACAGGGAATCAATCCCTTGTCTATCAAAGCCAGGATCAATTTTTTCAGAGAAGGCCAATAGAAAGTTTCAAATTGTTTCGGCGACATGAATCCGTGGGCCCCCCTGTGGAGGGTGATGAATATTATTGGATTTCCGTTGGATGTAGCCGAAGAGGAAGCCTGCTCGATTGACATTGATGTCACTTTGTCAATAGCTGCCAGGACCTTTTCTGGCTGTCGGTACATATCCAGCATTAGTCCCCGCATTCCCCTCAGCATGTCAGAGAGCAGGTCAAACGGGGCTAGCGCACCTCCTCCAAATGATAATGGAAAACCCAGGGCTTTCATATCTTTGTGAAACGATGAAAGATCGGATATATGCTTCTGTATGGTAAGGCCCGCTTTGTAAAAAGACTCGAAAGCCTTTACAACCGCCCCGGTGGCGAAAGCGGCACTTGGTGACAGTCCAAAATATCCACTCAAAAAAGACTTTAT
>DAOUEH010000063.1:0-8255 GCA_034430635.1 Dehalococcoidales bacterium
TCGGCCAGGCTCAGCTCCTGCAGGTCGTCGACGAGCCGCGCCAGCGTGGCCGCCTCCTCGTCGAGAGATTTGATGACGTCTTCGTCCGGCTTGATGACGCCGTCGCGGATGGCCTCCAGATAGCCGCTTAGGTTGGAGAGGGGCGTGCGCAGCTCGTGGGCGATATCGGCTACCATGTTGCGCCGCAGCCGCTGGGTATGCTCCAGGTCATCGGCCATGGAGTTGAAAGACCGGGCCAGCTCGCCCAGCTCCCCCTTGACCCGGGAATCGACCCGGTGGGAGAAATCGCCCCGGCCGAAATGACGGGCGGTGCTGGTGATGGCCTTGACCGGGGCCAGGATGCGCCGTGAGAGGAAGAAGGTGAGCAGGATGGCGATGACGATGGCGATAAACCCTCCCCAGAGAAAGAAGCTGCCCATGCTGCGATAGGTGATGTCCAGCGAGGCGCCGGTGATATCCGGCGATTCGCCGGGGGCGATGTAGACGGTGCCGATGTTGCGCATCCCCGGCACGCGGAACATGTTATGGCCGGACTTTTCGTTGGCGTAGGGCTGGCCGATGAGGCTGGCCGCCGAGTCGGCGATGACGGTGCCCTGGGCATCGGTCAAAATGATGCGCCGCTGGAAAAAGCCGCCCCACTGCTCCACCACCGCCTGCACGCCCTCCCAGCCCCCGGTGAGACGGTAGTAGTGGGCCAGCTCCGCCTCCACCCTGGTATCCTGTCCCAGCTCGACGCGCTCCTCGAAGCGGTCTAGCTCGATGCGGGCGGTGCGGTGGGCCAGGAAGAACGCCGAGCCGATGACGACGATAATCACCAGGGCGAAGGCGGCCAGCAGCCGGAAGTTGAGGCTATGTATCACCGGCGGTCTCCAGCAGCTTGTAGCCGGCCCCGTAGACGGTCTGGATGTAGCTGGGGTGACGGGGGTCGGGCTCCAGCTTGCGGCGCAGCTTAAGGATATGGACGTCGATGGTGCGGTCGAAGCCGTCGAAGTCGTGCCCCAGGGCCTTGTCGATAATCTGCGCCCGGCTGAAGACGCGCCCCGGCTCCTTGACCAGCGTCCCCAGCACCTTGAACTCGATGGGCGTCAGGTGGAGGGGGCGTCCGGCCAGATAGGCCTCGTGCTTCATGAAATTGACGGTAAGGGCGCCGTGCCCTATCTTCTCCGGGCCGCGCTCGCCGGGGAGGCGGCGCAGCACGGCGCGCACCCGGGCCGCCAGCTCGCGGGGGCTGAAGGGCTTGGAGACGTAGTCGTCGGCGCCCAGGTCGAGGCCGCGAAGGCGGTCGTCGTCGGTGGTCAGGGCGGTGAGCATGATAATGGGCACCTCGGACTCCTGGCGGAGGACGCGGCAGACCTCCAGGCCGTCGATGCCGGGCAGCATCAGGTCGAGGACAATCAGGTCGGGGCGGGCCTCGCGGGCCAGCTTCAGCGCCTCGTGGCCGTCCCCGGCGGTGATGACGCGGTAGCCGTCGCGGTTGAGGTAGAGCCTGACCAGCTCCACCGTCTTGGCGTCGTCATCGACGACGAGCACCTTTTTCCCAGGCATGTCTCGACCCCCTGAACAGCGGTTCCTACCATATGTTATAGCATAAATGTTAATAAATTGTTAAAAGCAGGCGGGAGGGGTGTCACCCCTCCCGCTGCGGTAGCCTCTGGATTACCCGGTATAGCGGCGGCTTACTGGGTGGCGTCGTCCGGCAGGCAGAAGCCGTGGGGGCCGCCGAACCGGCCGGCGTTTGACCGCTCGCCGAATGGCCTGAGGTTGAACCTGAAGCCATGTCCGTCACCCTGGCCGAACCGGCCGATATCCGGCCGGGCCTCCAGCCACTCTTTGAACTCGTCGGTGAGGGGGCTGTCAGGGCGGGCCTCCAGCCAGGCCTCCAGCTCGTCGAGCTGCTCCTGGGTGATGATGCCCTCGTCGACCAGACGCTGTTGCAGCCGCTCGCGGGCCTGGAGCCCGAGCTCCTGGCGGGCCTGGGTAAAGGCCTCCAGCAGGGCATCGGTGTCCAGGGCGGCGCCGGTAATCTGCTCGTAGTACCCGGCCACCTTGTCCATCAGCTCGGTCTGTCCGAGCCGGGGCGCGTCGTCGTCGCCGTTACTGGCCAGGGCCACCCCGCCGATGGTGGCGGTGAGCACGACGGCCGCTAGTATGGCGGCGATGATGAATTTCTTGCTTCTAAACAATCTGGTTTACCTCCTTATTTGGCTTACTAACCAGATAATAGCAGCGAAATATTAAAATATGATTAATGGTCGATATAATCTGGATATTATCCCACCGCCTGAGATATAGCTCACATACGGGCGGCCCTGTTTCCGGTTATGATATATTGGTAAACAGGGGATAAATTAGCCGTGACAACCAGGATGAAAAAGACTCGAAAGGCGCAAATCCCGGTTACCGGCATGACCTGCGCCACCTGCGCCGCCACCGTGGAGAAGGCACTGGCGGCTACCGCCGGCGTGGCCCGGGCCAGCGTCAACTTCGCCGCGGAGAAGGCCTCCGTAGATTATGACCCGGAAAAGGTAGACCTCTCGCGCCTCCAGCGGGCCGTTTCCGAATCGGGCTACGGCGTGGCCACGCGCAAGTCCGTCTTCCCGGTGCGCGGCATGACCTGCGCCAGCTGCGCCGCCCGCGTCGAGGCGGCCCTGCGGGGCGTGCCCGGCGTGGTCGCGGCGGCCGTTAACCTGGCCTCGGAGAAGGCCACGGTGGAGTACCTGGAAGGCACGGAGCTCGCCGAAATCAAGCGCGCCGTGCGGGACGCCGGCTACGAGCCGGGGGAAGAGGCCGAGTCGCTTACGGATGTCACCACGGCGGCGCAGCGCGAGATTAAAAAGGTCCGCAGCCGGTTTATTTTCGCCGCCGTTATCGCCGTTATCATCATGGCCATGATGTGGCTGCCCGATTTCACCGGCAAGGTTTACGTGCTCTGGGCGCTGGCCACGCCGGTGCAGTTCTGGGCGGGGCTGCGTTTCTACCGGGGGGCCTGGGGGGCCCTGAAGCACCGCACCGCCGACATGAACACCCTCATCGCCGTGGGCACCTCCGCCGCCTATTTCTACTCCGTAGTAGCGGTGCTCTTCCCCGGCGCCTTCACCGCCGGGGGGCTGACGGCCCACGTCTACTTCGATACCTCGGCCATGATTATCGCCTTAATCCTCTTGGGGCGCTACCTGGAGGCGCGGGCCAAGGGGCAGACCTCGGCGGCCATCAAAAAGCTCATCGGCCTGCAGCCGAAGACGGCCCTGGTCGTCCGCAGGGGTAAAGAGGCCGAGATACCCGTCGAAGCGGTCGAGGCGGGCGACATCATCATCGTCCGTCCCGGCGAGCGCGTGCCCGTGGACGGCATTATCAAGGAGGGCAATCCCAGCCTGGACGAATCGATGGTTACCGGCGAGAGCCTGCCGGTGGAGAAAGGGCCGGGCGACGAGGTTATCGGGGCGACCATCAACAAGACGGGCAGCTTCCGCTTCGCGGCGACGCGCATCGGCAAGGACACCACCCTGGCCCGCATCGTGCGGCTGGTGGAGGAGGCCCAGGGGAGCAAGGCCCCCATCCAGCGCCTGGCCGACGTCATCGCCGGGTACTTCGTGCCGGTGGTCATCGGCATCTCAATTTTTACCTTTATTATCTGGTATTTCGCCGGACCGGCGCCCTCGTTGACCTTCGCCTTTCTCAATTTCATCGCCGTCCTCATTATCGCCTGCCCCTGCGCCCTGGGGCTGGCCACGCCCACGGCCATCATGGTGGGCACGGGCCAGGGGGCCGAGCAGGGCATCCTCATCCGCAGCGCCGCGGCTTTAGAGCGGTTTTACAAGATAGATACGCTGCTGCTGGACAAGACCGGCACGCTTACCGAGGGCCGGCCCGAGGTGACCGATATTGTCCCGGCGGTCAATTATAAGGAAGATGAAGTCCTCGCCCTGGCGGCGGGGGTGGAGCACGACTCGGAGCACCCGCTGGCCAAGGCGGTGGTGCGGGCGGCCCGGGAGAGGAAGCTCAAGATTCCCCCGGTGACCGGATTTGCGGCCGTCCCCGGCCACGGCGCCGAGGCCAGGGCCGGGAAAAAGCGGCTCCTGCTGGGCAATCTCAAGCTGATGCAGGACAGGAAAATTAACTTAAACGGCTTGAGAAAAGAGGCCGAAGGGCTCTGGCAGGACGGCCAGACGGTGATATTCCTGGGGGTGGACGGCCGGGCCGCAGGTCTTATCGCCCTGGCCGATACCCTCAAGCCCAATGCCATGGCGCTGGTCGATGCCGTCAGCCGCATGGGCATCGAGGTGGCCATGGTCACCGGTGATAACGAGCGCACCGCCCGGGCCATCGCCCGCCAGGCGGGTATTGAGCGCGTCCTGGCCGAGGTGCTGCCGGAGAACAAGTCCGCCGAGGTACGTAAGCTCCAGGCGGAGGGCAGGGTGGTGGCCATGGTCGGCGACGGCATCAACGACGCCCCGGCCCTGGCGCAGGCGGACGTGGGCATCGCCATCGGCACCGGCACCGATATCGCCATGGAGACGGGGGATATTACTTTTATCAGCGGGGATTTGGGGGGCATCGCCACCGCCGTCAGCCTTAGCCGGCGTACCATGCGGACGATAAAACAGAATCTCTTCTGGGCCTTCGCCTACAACACGGCCCTCATCCCGGTGGCGGCGGGCATCCTCTACCTGGCCTTCGGCACGGGCAACGTGCCCGCCGGTCTTAATTTTATTTTGGGTGACTACGGGTTCCTCAACCCCATTTTGGCGGCGGCGGCCATGGCGGCCAGCTCGATAACGGTGGTTTCCAACTCACTGCGGCTGCGGGGCTTCCGGCCGCCGCAACTACACACGGACACAGGAGGTGTCAAGATGGCTATAGACCCGGTCTGCAAGATGAAGGTAGACGAAAAGAATCCCCCGGCCGTATCCGAATACAAGGGGAAGAAATACTACTTCTGCGCGGTGGGCTGCAAGCAGGCCTTCGACGCCGACCCGGAGAAGTACCTGGCCAAGAAATAGAGGCGGGCTCTCGGCATGGTGCTTATACTGTCATTGCGAGCGAAGCGAAGCAATCTCTATGATTGAATAATAAGATTGCCACGCCCCGATGAAATCGGGGCTCGCAATGACACCGAGAGGGCGGGCTTGACATAAAGCCAGTTTAGATTTTTCTGTCCTGGCCTTCCCAGTACTTTTCCCTCAGCTCGCGCTTCATTATCTTGCCGGCGGCGTTCTTGGGCAGGGCGTCCATAAACTCCACCGACTTGGGGGACTTGTAGCCGGCCAGGTTCTGTTTGCAGAGGGCGATTAGCTCCTCGGCGGTGCAGTTAGCGCCCTTCTTCAGGCTGACCACGGCGTGCACCTTCTCCACCCAGTACGGGTCGGGGATGCCGATGACGGCCGCCTCCTGGACGGAGGGATGCCGGTAGATGACCTCCTCGACTTCCCTGGGGAAGACGTTCTCGCCGCCGGTGATAATCATGTCCTTCTTGCGGTCGACGATGTAGACGTAGCCGGCCTCATCGTAGTAGCCGATGTCCCCGGTATGCAGCCAGCCGTCGACGATGGTCTTGCGGGTGTCGGCGGGCTTTTTCCAGTACTCGCGCATGATGTGCTTGGAGCGCACGATGATTTCGCCCATCTCGCCGGGGGCAACGTCATTATCTTTGTCGTCGACGACCCTCACCTGCACGCCGATATCCGGCTGACCCACCGAGGAGAGCCGCCTTTCCTCCGGGCGGCCGATGACGTCGTGGTCTTCCTTGGGTAGGTGGGTGATGGCCGGGCCGCTCTCGCTCTGGCCGTAGCCCTGCCCGAAGATAGGCCCGAAGATTTCCAGGCCCTTCTTGACCACCTCCAGGGGCATGGGCGAGCCGCCGTACCAGATGAACTTGAGGCTGCTGAAATCGTACTTTTTCAGATTGGGCACGGCCATCATGGCGATGAGGTGGGTGGGCACGATGGAGATATGGGTCGCCTTTTCTTCCTGGATGAGCTTGAGGGCGGTCTCGGCGTCGAAGCTCTTCATGATGATGTTGCAGGCGCCCATGTAAAGCAGCGACCGCACCATGGTGTCCCCGGCGATGTGGAACATGGGCGAGACCTGGATGTGCCGGTCGTCGGGCTGGATGCTCTGGTTGATGATGTAGGTGCGGCAGTCGTCCCAGGCCTCGCGGTGGGTGTAGACGGCGCCGCGGGGCACGCCGGTGGTGCCGCTGGTATAGATAATATAAAACCTGTCGTCCTCGTCCACGATGACGTCGGGCTCGTCGCCGGGGTACTGTTTCAGCAGGTCTTCGAGATAGTCCATGCCCTCGGCGGGCTCTTCCATGGCGACGAAATGCTCGACCCCTTTCAGCTTGGGGCGTATCGCGGCGAAGACCTTGAACATCTCCGGCCCGACGAAGAGGGTGCCGGCCTCGGAGTAGTTAATCAGGTAGTCCAGCTCCTCGGCGCCGAGGCGGGGATTAAAACGCGAGAGGACATAGCCGCCCTTCATGGCCGCCCCGTAGACGATGGCGTAGTCCAGGCAGTTCCAGGAGAGGATGCCGATGGAGTCCCCCTTCCGGATGCCCATCTTTGTCAGGGCGTGTACCAGGCTGTTCACCCTGGCGTTGTAGTCGGCGTAGTTGAGCCGCTGGCCCTCGTAGACATAGGCCTCCTTGTCCGGGCGAAGCAGGGCGTGGCGGTGAATGATGTGGGCAAAGGTGCCTATTTTATAGCGTGAGAGCTCCTGTAAGATGTTCCTTGGCATTCTCTTCCTCCATCGAGACTGGCTAACTCCGGGCGGTCCGGCAATGCGGGTACGGGCATAAAGTGGTGGGCCAACCTGGGCTCGAACCAGGGACCTCAGTCTTATCAGGACTGCGCTCTAACCAGCTGAGCTATTGGCCCACGCAAACCGCACTTAATTGTACGATGAAATTGAGGCGAAAATCAAGCTGCGGTCCGGTTTTCGTGCTGCGAAAACCGGTCTATGGCGCCGGCTCGATGGAGACGAGCTCGATTTCGAAAGTCAGCTCTTTCCCGGCCATGGGGTGGTTGGCATCCAGTGTCACGGTCGTATCCGAGACCTCGATAATGGTGCCGATAAACATGCTGCCGGTATCCGACTGCAGCGGTAATTGCAGCCCAACTACTATGTCTATGCCCTTGGGCAGCTGGTCCCGGCCCAGGACCAAAATCAGGTTTTCGTCGTAAGCACCGTAGGCCTCCTCGGGGGCCAGCGTGACGGTCTTGACCTCGCCGGCCTTCATGCCCCGGACGGCGTTCTCGAAGCCGGGAATCATGTTGCCGGCGCCGAGGACGAACTCCAGCGGCTGGCCGCGGTCGTAGGACGAGTCGAACTTGGAGCCGTCGCTGAGGGTGCCGGTGTAGTGCACGGCCACGGTATCGCCGTCCTTGGCGACGGCCTGCCCGTTGCCCGCCGGCGTGGTCTCCCCGCCGCCGCAGCCCGGCATCAATGCCGCGGCCAGTATGACGATGGGTATTAAGAGAATCCGTTTGATTTTCATAACGTGGTTGCCCCTTATCAGATTCAGCCGGGTTTCTAGGCCGCCAGCAGCTCCTTGACCTTCTCAGCGAAGGCCGGCAGCACCTTCTTCCAGTCGCCCACCACGCCGAAGCGGGCGTGCCGGAAGATATTGGCCTCGGCGTCTTTATTGATGGCCACGATGGTCTTGGCGCCGGAGCAGCCGCTCATGTGCTGCGACGAGCCGGAGATAGCCACGGCGACGTAGAGCTCCGGGGCGATTATCTTGCCCGTCAGGCCCACCTGCACCGTATCCGGCATCCAACCGTTATCGCAGGGCGGCCGGCTGGCCCCCACGGCGCCCTTGAGCAGCCTGGCCAGGGCCTCCAGCTGGGCAAACCCCTCGGCGCTGCCGATGCCCCGCCCCCCGGCGATGACCACGGCGGCGTCCTCGATTTTAATACCGGCCACCTCCTCGGTGACCCGGTCGATGACCTTCGTCCGGATGGCGGCGGCGTCCAGCCCGGCCTCGACTTTAACGATTTCGCCCTGCCGCGACGCATCCGGCGCCAGGGGCGTCATCGCCTTGGTGCGTATCGTCACCATCTGGGGGTCGGCCTGGCTGGTATAGACGGCCAGGGCGTTGCCGCCGTAGACCGGCTTGGTGGCCAGGAGGCGCTTGGAGGCGGTATCTATTTCCAGTTCGATGCAGTCCATGGTTACCGCCGCCCCCAGGCGGAAGGCCAGCCTCGGCGCCAGGTCGCGCCCCGTATCGCTCTGCCCCATGATGATAATGGCGGGGG
>DAOUEH010000064.1:0-15472 GCA_034430635.1 Dehalococcoidales bacterium
ACCGACGCCAGGAACAGAATTGAGATGCCTGCTATTTGGGGCCTCCTTTAGCGGTTACTCCCACTAAAAATTTACGAGGATATTATTGTAGGCCAATCCCCATGATAAGTTGACTGGAAGGTGGTAATTGATTAAATCTTAACTCTGAATCTTTTATATAGTCCCTATTCTTTTCTATTGCTATCCAGTGCCGACTTAATTGCTCAGCCATAGCGCCTGTAGTATTTGAGCCTGCGAACGGATCCATGACTAAGTCTCCCGGATCAGTTAAGAAATTAATAAAAAACTCGGGTAGTGTTGATGGAAAGCGGGCAGGGTGGATTTTCCTTCCAAGCTGTTTACTGAGTTTGATATAATTACTATTACTCTCATTGTTTCCACACTCAATCAGATTGCCTGGAATAGAACCGCCCAAATCCCTTGAAAATTTCTCAGTTATGTTGTGCCCGGAAGGTCTTTGTGTTTTCTTTATTCCACGGCTAATCAAACGATGCATATCCCTGCTGTAAGCATTCAATACCTTTCTGTTATCTGCTTTCGGGAATTTTGAAGGAGAAAGCCAGAAGATATACTCGACGCAATCTTTGACTCTCATGCGGCGGACATTAACCCATTCTGCAGGTACTGGTAGTTTTGCTGGGTTATACCAAAAGAAATCCTGTGCGAGATTAAAACCCACTTCATCACATAAAGCTATTAGAAGTTTAAACACATAAAGGGATTTTGTTGGGGCAGAAGGTGTCCAACTACCACCTATATTTAGGACGAAGCTACCCTCTGGCTTAAGTATGCGTTTTATCTCATATGCAAATGGAAGAAACCATTCTATATATTTATCTTGATTTACATTTCCATACTCTTTTTTAAAATGTAACCCGTAAGGAGGGGATGTTATAACTAGGTCAATAGATTCGAGAGCTATTGTCGGTAAGAAGTCCAAGCTGTCGGCGTAATATGCCTTACCCCATTTAGTAACATATATAGGCTCTGTTTCCATATTTACTTCCTTAGAGAGATTCAATGAGTTCTGCTAGGCTATGATACCAAGGAGAAACATCATCTGATTCTGGTAAAGGGACACGGTGCATTACTGCTAGTTTATTAGTATAATACGAATGGCGGGCGAGGTCATTAATTTTGATAAAAAGAAAGTCGCTCCAATTACCGGTTTTCTTTCCGAGGCAAACTGCCAGTATATCAAATTGGCTTGTTCCATAGTAACGGCTGCTCGGGTCACTTTTGGCTGCCCTGGTTTTTTGAGTTTCTACTCTGTATGCTGTTATAGCACCCTTGCCTCGATAATCATCATCTCTTGCGTTTTTACACTCTAAAAGCAAAGGTTTATCACTTTTTTTTGTCCATATAGTGAAGTCAGGATAGCCATTTAGGTCATGTTCTTCGCTACGTGCTAGAAACCCGCTACTTTTTAAAGTCTCAATATTTTTTTGCAGGTGAACTTCTGCCACTGCTCCTTCTAAAGCAACCTTCAATCGGAAGCGGCTGTAAACTGCATCGAGGAGTTCATCTGCCGAAAGGCCGTATTCAATTTCAAGAGGATGTGACATAGTGTTACCCTTTTATCTCACTCCCACTCAATAGTTGACGGGGGCTTGGAGGTTATATCATATACCACGCGGTTGATGCCGTCCACCTCGTTGACGATGCGGTTGGAGATGCGGGCCAGCAGGTCGTAGGGGAGGCGGGCCCAGTCGGCGGTCATGGCGTCGTCGCTGGTGACGGCGCGGATGGCGGCCAGGTAGCCGTAGGTGCGGAAGTCGCCCATGACGCCCACGGAGCGGACGTCGGTGAGCACGCAGAAGCTCTGCCAGAGCTGGCGGTAAAGGTTGGCCTTCTTAATCTCGTTCATGAGGATAAAATCGGCGGCGCGCAGGATTTCCAGCTTCTCCCGCGTCACCTCGCCGATGCAGCGGATGGCCAGCCCCGGCCCGGGGAAGGGCTGGCGCCAGACCATCTCCTCCGGCAGGCCCAGCTCCGCGCCTACCAACCGCACCTCGTCCTTGAAGAGATAGCGCAGCGGCTCCAGCAGGCTCAGGGTCATGCGGGCGGGCAGGCCGCCGACGTTATGGTGCGACTTTATCTTGGCCGAGGCGGTAGAAACGGAAGAGACACTCTCGATGACATCGGGGTAGAGCGTGCCCTGGGCCAGGAAGTCCACCCGGCCGATGCGGCTGGCCTCCTCCTCGAAGATGTGGATGAACTCCTCGCCGATTATCTTGCGCTTGGCCTCGGGGTCGGTGACGCCCTTGAGGCGGTTGAGGAAGCGGTCGGAGGCGTCCACGTAGATAATATTCATCCCCAGGTTCTGCTTGAAGACGGCCAGCGTCCGCTCGGCTTCCTCGCGGCGGAGCAGGCCGTTGTTGACAAAGATGCAGGTGAGCTGGTCGCCGATGGCGCGGTGGATGAGCGTGGCCACCACCGAGGAGTCCACCCCGCCGGAGAGGGCGTTGATGACCTTGCCTTTACCCACCTGCTCCCGGATACGCGCCATGCTCTCGGCGACGAAGCTGCCAATCGTCCAGTTGCCGCGGCAGCCGCATATCTTGTAGACGAAATTCTTGAGGATGGTCCGGCCGCCGGGGGTATGGGCCACCTCGGGGTGGAACTGCAGGCCGTAGATATTCTTACCGTTGCCGATGACGGCGTAGGGGGAGTTCTCCGTAGCGGCGATAGGCGCGAAGCCCGGCGGCATTTCCTCGATTTTATCCCCGTGGCTCATCCAGACGGTGGTGGACTCGGGCAGCTCGCTGAAGAGGGGCGAGTCGGGGTCGTTGATGTGCAGCACGGCGTGGCCGTACTCCCGCTTGGTGCCCGGTGCTACCTGCCCGCCGAGCTGCTTGGTGATGACCTGCATCCCGTAGCAGATGCCCAGCACCGGCAGGCCGCTCTCGTAGACGTAGGCGGGGGCCAGGGGGGCGTCCTTGGCGTAGACGCTGGCCGGGCCGCCGGAAAGAATAAACCCCTTGGGGTTGAGGGGGGCAATCTTTTCCCAGGGGGTATCGTGGGGCATCAGCTCGCAGTAGACCTGGCTTTCGCGCACGCGGCGGGCGATGAGCAGGTTGTACTGCGAGCCGAAGTCCAGGACGACGATGGCCTCCCGCTCGGCGCCGGAGACCCCCTCGACGGTGGCCGCCGGCTGCTCCCCGCCGATTTCCCTGGCTATCTCCAGATAAGTGGAGACCTCGATATCATCGGTGGTGGCAATGCGGTGGCGGTCATCCGGGGGTGGATTTTGCTTTTCGTTAACCATGCGTTATAGAACAAATTTACCACTACGGCGTGTTTTTGGCAACTCCCGCCGGACGCGTTTCGAGCCTGCCGCCCCGTATGCGGCGGAAAATATTTTAAGGCCCCGCGCCGCCGGGGCAGACTCTATATATCCGGGATTGTAACCCCTGTATAATTACGCAAAACAACAAACTATACAGGTAATATGCCTGATATATTACGCAAACGAACATTGCGTACTTGGTCAGAATTGATATATTCCACAGGGAAAAGTATAATGGAATAAATGCCGCTGGCCACCCCGGTACCGGCCCCGGCATAATATTACGGCTGTGGAGTCGAATATCATCGGGGACAAGCTTAAAATAGGGGGCAAAGCCGCGGCTGAGGCCGGCCGTCCCGTCGGGCGGGTTATCGCCAGCGTGCTGGGCTCGTTGCTCATCATGTGCTGCAGCGGCTCGGTCTATGCCTGGAGCATCTTCGTGGCGCCCCTCCGGGCGGGTTACGGCATGTCCACCGGCGATACGCAGCTTATCTTCGGCGTCATCATCGCCTGTTTCTCCATCGCCATGCTTTTCGTCGCCCGCGTGGAGCGCCGGCTCGGCCCCCGGCCGACGGCCGCCATCGGCGCCGTGCTTTTCGGCGCCGGCTACCTGCTGGCCTCCCTTTCCGGCGGTAATGTCTGGCTGATTCTGGCGGGCATCGGCGTCCTCTCCGGAGCCGGGATGGGCTTCGGCTACGTTACCGTGCTGAGCACCCTAGTGAAGTGGTTCCCCGGTCACAAGGGGCTGTCCACCGGCATTGCCGTGGCCGGGTTCGGCAGCGGCGCCATCCTGCTTTCCTGGGTGGTACAGCCCTTCCTCGATGACGGCCTGGCCGTCACGGAGATATTCCGCAATATCGGCATCGGCTACGGCCTGCTTTTCCTGGTAGGGGCGCTCTTCATCTCGGCGCCGGACGCCGCCGCCAACGGGCCGAAGGAAAAGCCCGTCCGCTACGGCGCGCTGCTACGGGACAGGCGTTTCTGGGTGCTGTTTTATACCTTCTTCGCCGGCTCCTTCGCCGGGCTGATGCTCATCGGCAATCTCAAGCCGATGGGGCTATCCTACGGCATCAGCGAGGGCGCCGCCGTGTTGTCCATCACGCTGCTCTCGGTAGGCAACGCCGCCGGCCGGGTGCTCTGGGGGCAGATTTATGATAAAATCGGCGGGCGCCGCTCGGTGGGGATAGCCCTGGCGCTGCTGGCGGTGCTGATGCTGGTGCTGGCGGCGGGCATCAGCCAGGATATTGCCTTCCTGCTTTTATGCCTTTTCATCGGGCTGGCCTACGGCGCCAACTTCGTCCTTTACGCCACGGAGGTGTCCCACACCTACGGCGTGGCGCAGCTGGGCGTGGTTTACCCGGTGGTTTCGCTGGCCTACGGCATCTCCGGCATCCTGGGGCCGCTGGCGGGCGGCTACGTCTATGACGCCACCGGGCAGTATTTCATCCCCATCGTCCTCTCCAGCGTTATCTGCCTGACGGGGCTTTACACCTTCGTGCTGGCCGGTCTCCGGGCGTTTCGTCCGGCCGCCTGACCCCCTGCCTTGCCTGAAACCCGTCCCGCCGACGTGATATACTGTTCCCAGTATGGATAGCCTCGCCCGCCTGACGGTTATCAGCCGCAGTCCCACCGCCACGGCGTCGCTGGGCCGCCGCCTGGGGCGGCGGCTCCGGGCGGGCAGCGTCGTGGCCCTCACCGGCGAGCTGGGCTGCGGCAAGACGCTGCTGACGCGGGGCATCTGCCAGGGGCTGGAAGTCCCGCCCCGCCAGGTCAATAGCCCCACCTTCGTCCTCGTCAACGAGTACCGCGGGCGGCTGCCCGTCTGGCACCTTGACCTGTACCGCCTCGGCGGCGAGGCCGATGCCGTCGAGCTGGGCATCAGCGACTATCTGGCCCACACCGGGGCCGGCGTGATGATTGTGGAGTGGGCGGAGAAAATCCCCTCGCTCCTGCCCGAAGCGCGGCTCGACGTGGCCTTCGAGGTAATCGCCGAGCGACAGCGCCGCCTGGATATTACCGCTTCCGGCGAGGGGTTCGCCGGAATACTGGAGGGACTGGGAAGACCATGATTGTCCTCGGCATCGATACCTCCGCCTACGCCAACGCCGTGGGCATCAGCGACGGTGATAAGGTGCTGGCCGACAGCCTTTACGAGGCCAGGACGGACTCGCTGGAGCAAATCGTGGCCAATATCGACGCTACCCTTAAGAGCGCCGGGCTGAAGCTGGCCGATATCGAAGGTATCGGGGTGGGGCTGGGGCCGGGCTCCTGGACGGGCATCCGGGTGGGGGTGACGGTAGGCAAGATGCTGGCCTTCGGCACCGGGAAGCCGGTGGCGGGCGTGCCCACCCTGGAGTCGCTGGCCTGGGCGGCAAAGGGTGAGGGTTCGCCCGTCTGGGCCGTTATCTCCGCCGGCACCGGCGATACCGTCTACGCCGCCGGTTATGATTTTACAGATGGCCGGCCGGTGCGCCGCGGGGACTATTACGTAGATAGTGTTCAAGGATTAACAGGGCTGTTAAAGGGCCCGGCGGTACTGGCTGCCTCCAGAGCCGAAGGGTATGCGAAAATCATCGCCGGGAGCAGAGTAAGAGGCATCAAAGCGGTCGAGGCCAGGCCCGGCGGGGCGGCGATAGCCTGCCTGGCGGCGGCGAGGCTTGAGCGCGGGGAGAGCGACGACGCCCTGGCGCTGACGCCCCTGTATCTCAAGGAGTCGACGGCCAGGGCCTACGTAAACCGCTACGCGGCCCGGACTAAGGAAAAGTAATCCATGCTGATTCTGGGTATCGAGACATCCTGCGACGAGACGGCGGCGGCCCTGGTGGCCGACGGGAAGATAATCCTTTCCAGCGTCATCGCCGCGCAGCTCGACCTGCTCAAGAAATACGGCGGCGTGGTGCCGGAGGTGGCCGCCCGGCGGCATACCGAGCTCATCGGCTACGTGATTCAGGAGGCCCTGGACAAGGCCGGTAAGCATTTAGCGGATATCGAGGCCGTGGCCGTGACGGCCTGGCAGGGGCTGGTGGGCTGCCTGCTGGTGGGGGTGGCCGCGGCCAAGTCCCTCAGCTACACACAGGGGGTGCCCCTCGTCGGGGTGCACCACATCGAGGGGCATATCTACGCCAATCGGCTCAGCCACCCCGGGATGCCCCTGCCCCATGTCTGCCTCACCGTCTCCGGCGGGCACACCATGCTCCTCTACGTGGGCGGGGATGGTAAATACGAGCTGCTGGGCACCACCCTGGACGACGCCGCCGGT
Source organism: Dehalococcoidales bacterium (assembly GCA_034430635.1). GTDB lineage: Bacteria > Chloroflexota > Dehalococcoidia > Dehalococcoidales > RBG-16-60-22 > DAOUEH01. The sequence goes on from DAOUEH010000064.1 coordinate 6,549, forward strand.
GAGGCCTTCGATAAAATCGCCAAGTTCCTCGGGCTGGGGTTCCCCGGCGGGCCGGTCATTGATAAGCTGGCCGGGGAAGGCAACCGCAGGGCCTTCGCCTTCCCGCGCCCCATGCTCCGCGCCGCCAGCTACGATTTCTCCTTCAGCGGTCTGAAGACGGCCGTTATCAACATGTTCAAGGAGAAGGTCGCCCGCGGCGAGGCGCTCCCTCTGGCCGATATCGCCGCCAGCTTCCAGGAGGCGGTGGCGGAGGTGCTCGTCAGCAAGACGCTGCGGGCCGCCGCCGAGCGCGGGGTTACTACCGTCAGCGTTACCGGCGGGGTCTCGGCCAACTCCCGGCTGCGCGCCGCCTTCGAGGAGGCCTGCCGGCGGCGGGGATTTAAGGTCTTTTTCCCCGATTTATCGCTCTGTACCGATAACGCCGCTATGATTGCCGCCGCCGGATACGCTAAAATAGAGAGGGGCGAGATTTCCGGCCTGCTCCTGACGGCGCTGCCCAACGCCCCGCTGCCGGGCCAGGCGGGAGGATAGTATGAAGGCCAAGATAGCCAGGATAGACGCCGCTCAACCCGATGCCGCCGTGCTGGAGCGCGCCGCCGGGCTTATTATGAAAGGGGCGGTCATCGTCTGCCCCACCGATACCGGCTACGCCTTCGCCGCCAACGCCCTGGACGGGCGGGCCGTTACCCGGGTATTTCAGCTCAAGGGGCGGTCGTATCACAATCCAATCCATATCGCCGTCGGCTCGGTGGCCGAGGCCGAGCAGTATGCTTGGCTCGACGAGGCCGCCCGCTACCTGGCGGAGCACTACCTGCCGGGGGCGCTGACGATGGTACTAAAGAAGAAAGACGTCGTCCCGGCAATGCTGGTGGCAGGGGGCGATACCGTGGGCATCCGCATCCCGGATAATCCGGCCATGCTCGGGCTCCTCGCCATGACGGGGAAGCCCCTCACCACCACCAGCGCCAATGTCAGCGGCCGGCCCACGCCCTATACCGTCGAGGAAATCGTCGCCCAGCTCGAAGACGACATCGCCCAGGTAGCATTGCTCATCGACCAGGGCCCGCTCCGGGTGCGCGAGCTTTCCACTATCGTCGACCTCACCGTCAGCCCCCCGCAGCTCATCCGGCAGGGGCGCATCTCCTGGCTGGAGGTGCGCGAGACCCTGCGGCGGTTCGCGCCCGACGATGACGAAGATACCGAGACTGAAGACGAGAACTAAGCGAGGAGGAAAGAGCCGTGCGAATTGCTGTCGGCAGCGACCACCGGGGCTGTAAGCTCAAGGAACTGGTGCTGAAGCTCCTCACCGATGAGGGCTATGAGTTCAAGGACTTCGGCTGCCATAACGAGGATGCCGTGGACTATCCCGATATCGCCGTAGCGGTGGCCGAGGCCATCGTGCGTGGCGAGTTCGAGCGGGGCGTCCTTATCTGCGGCACGGGTATCGGCATGTGCATCGCCGCCAACAAGGTCAAGGGCATCCGGGCGGCCCAGTGCTACAACGCCTTTACCGCCAAGCGCGCCCGGGCCCATAACGACGCCCAGATATGCTGCCTGGCCGCCGAGGAAGGCCGGGCGCGGGTCGCCGCCATCCTGGAGACCTTCCTCACCACCGATTTTGAAGGCGGGCGGCACGTGGCCCGCATCGAGAAGATTAAGAGAATTGAGGAAGAGCAGTTCGGGAAAAAGTAATGTGTCATTGCGAGGCCGAAGGCCGCGGCAATCTCAAGTACAGTCTTGATTAAAGTCAGGGATTGCTTCGTCGCAGGCTCCTCGCAATGACATATTATCATTAGAGCGAGTAATAATGTCTGATTTCCGTCAAGAATACCAACGTAAGCTGATTTCCGCCGAGGAGGCCGCCGGGCTGGTGAAGTCCGGAATGTGGATTGACTACGGGGCCATCTGCGGCTTCCCCTCGCTCATCGACGAGAAGCTCTGCGGGCGGGCCGCCGAGCTCAAGGACGTGAAGATACGCGCCGAGCACTCCCACACCCAGATACCCCGCACCGACCCGGAGCAAAAGCACTTCATCCACAACTCGTGGTTCCTGGGGAAGGTGGAGCGGGATTACCACAAGAACGGGGCCTGCTCCTACATCCCCTTCGGCCTCAGCGAAGGCCCCCGCATGTACCGCCAGTGGCTCAAAGACCAGGTGGACATCACCTTCATCGAGGTGACTCCGATGGACGAACGGGGCGACTTCAACTTCGGCACGGCGGTGACGCGCCAGAAGGCGGCCTGCGAGGTGGCCAAGACGGTCGTCCTTGAGGTCAACGAGCACCAGCCCTGGGTCTACGGCGGCTACGACGAGACGGTCAATATCAAGCAGGTAGACTACATCGTCGAGAACTACGAGTACCGGATACCGGAGTTCCCGGCGGCGGTGGTGACCGCGGAAGACGAGGTCATCGCCGGGCTGCTCGCCGGGCAGATAGGCGACGGGGCCACCATCCAGCTGGGGGTGGGGGCCATCCCGTCCGTCGTCGGCAAGCTCCTCATCCGCCACGGCCTGAAAGACCTGGGCGTGCACAGCGAGATGTTCAACGACAGCATGATGGAGCTCATCGAGGCGGGGGTGGTCACCGGCGCCCGCAAGAGCCTCAACCCCGGCAAGGCCGTCCACTGCTTCGCCGCCGGCTCGGAGCGGCTCTATAAATTCATGGACAGAAACCCGGCCCTGGCCGGTTTCCCCGTGGACTACACCAACGACCCCTATACCATCGCCAGGAACGAGAATCAAATTGCCATCAACAGCGCCCTGCGCGTCGACCTGCGCGGCCAGGTCTGCTCGGAGTCGGTGGGCACACGCCAGATTTCCGGCACCGGCGGCCAGCTGGAGTTCACCCGCGGGGCCTATCTCTCGCCGGGGGGGCAGGCCTTCATCTGCCTGCACGCCGCGCGCCCGGACAAAGACGGCAAGATGATATCCAACATCGTGCCGACTTTAGAACCCGGCGACATGGTGACCGTGCCCGCCTCGGACGTCTCGCAGGTGGTGACCGAGCACGGCATGGTCAACCTCAAGGGCCTTAGCGTCTGGCAGCGCGCCAAGGCCCTCATCTCCATCGCCCACCCCGATTTCAGAGATACACTTACCGAGACGGCTATTAAGGCCGGTTTCATCACACGGGGGACAATCGGGCTGGGTTGGTAAAACCCCGCCGCCCCGTCTGAGTTATCTTCTTCATAATTGCATAAAAACCGCTGTGCAATTATAATGATAAGACTTTGCGAGTTTCGCCATGACTAAAATCAGACGCATAACCCTGGCACTGGTCTTGCTGCTGCTGGCCCTCTCCCTGGGTTCCAGCGTGCAGGCGCAGACGCCCCACGTGGAGGTCATCACCATTGACGGGACGATTAACCCCGTCCTCGTCGGTTACGTGGAGCGCGCCATCGAGCAGGCCGAGGAGACCGGCGCCGAGGCGCTGATTATCCAGCTGGATACCCCCGGCGGGCTGGACGACGCCATGCGCGATATCATCAAGCTCATCGTCAACGCGCGCCTGCCGGTCGTCGTCTACATCTCCCCGTCCGGGGCGCGGGCGGCCTCGGCCGGGCTTTACATCACCCTCTCCGCCCACGTGGCCGCCATGGCCACCAACACCGCCACTGGCGCCGCCACGCCCATATCGCTGGGCGAGGAGGGCGAGGCGGCGGTATCCGACGAGCTCAAGGCCAAGATGATTAACGACGCCGCCGCCTATATCCGCAGCCTGGCCGAGTCCCACGGGCGCAACGCCGACTGGGCCGAGCGGGCGGTGCGCGAGGGCGTCTCCGTCTCCGAGCGGGAGGCCCTGGAGTTGAACGTGGTGGACGTGGTCGCCCCCGACCTGCCGAGCCTGCTGGCCGCCATCGACGGGCGGGAGGTAACCCTGCTCAACGACCTCAAGGTGACGCTGCATACGGCGGGCGCCGTGGTCAACGATATCCCCATGGGTACCATGACCAGCTTTCTCTACGCCATCGCCGACCCCAACATCGCCTATATCCTGCTCAGCATCGCCACGCTGGGCATCATGGCGGAGATATTCAACCCCGGCCTGATTTTCCCCGGGGTGGTGGGGGGCATCTGCCTGCTGCTGGCCTTCTTCTCGCTGGGGATGCTGCCGGTCAACTGGGCCGGCATCCTCCTCATCGTGCTGGCCGTGGGGCTCTTCATCGGGGAGGTGCTCACGACCACCTTCGGCATCTTTACCGCCGGCGGTATCGTGGCGCTGGTTATCGGCTCGCTCATCCTCTTCCAGGGGGCCTCCCCGGTGTTCAAGATAAACCCCTGGCTTATCGCCACGGTGACCATCATTATCGCCGGGACGCTGACGTTTATTATCCAGCGCGCCATCAAGGCCCACCGTAAGCAAGCGCGCACCGGCCGCGAAGAGCTCATCGGCAAGACGGCCCTGGTCAAGGTGGCCCTCAAGCCGGAGGGCACCGTGTTTTTCAAGGGCGAGCGCTGGACGGCCGTCCTCGACGGCGGCGAGGCCAAGCCGGGTGAAGAGGTGGTCATCAACAGCGTGGATGGCCTTACCCTGCACGTTACCAAAAAATGATAGCAAAGGAGGGGCTTGATTGATATGCCTGTCTGGCTGATAGTGGTTTTTGTAATTATCGTCGTCGTTGTCCTGTACTTCGTAGTTCTCTGGTCGGTAAGGGCCCACCAGCGTAAAGTGGCCGCCGGCAAAGAAGAGCTTATCGGCAGGACGGCCGTGGTGGAGATTGCCCTGGAGCCCAAGGGGGTGGTGCTCGTCGAAGGCGAGCGCTGGACGGCCATAGCCGATACCGGAAACATAGAAGTCGAAGAGGAGGTGATTATTACCAAAGTCGATGGTCTAAAGCTAATGGTAACCAGAAAAGAAAGTAAGGAGGTGAACAAATGAACTATATCTGGATTATCGTCATTGTCGTTGCCATACTCATCGTCGTCCCCATGGCCATTAAGATCGTCACGGAATACGAGCGCGGCGTTATCTTCCGTCTGGGACGTCTCGTCGGCGCCAAGGGGCCGGGGCTTTTCCTCATCATCCCCTTCATCGACCGCATGGTCAAGGTGGACCTGCGCGTGGTGACCATGGACGTACCCTCGCAGGAGGTCATCACCAAGGATAACGTTACCGTGCGCGTCAACGCCGTGGTCTATTTCCGCGTCGTCGACCCCGAGTCCTCCGTCGTCAAGGTGCTCGACCACATCCGGGCCACCTCGCAGATATCCCAGACGACGCTGCGTAACGTCCTGGGGCAGTCCGAGCTCGACGAGCTGCTGACCCAGCGCGAGAAGCTCAACCAGATGCTCCAGAAGATTATCGACGAGCATACCGACCCGTGGGGCGTCAAGGTCTCTACCGTGGAAATCAAGGAGGTCGAGCTGGCCGAGGAGATGAAGCGCTCCATGGCGGCCCAGGCCGAGGCAGAGCGCGAGCGGCGCGCCAAGATCATCCACGCCGAGGGCGAGCTGCAGGCCTCGGAGAAACTGGCCCAGGCGGCGGCCATCATCGGCCGGGAACCGGCGGCCATCCAGCTGCGCTACCTCTCCACGCTGACCGAGATTGCCAGCGAGAAGAACTCTACCATCCTCTTCCCCATCCCCATCGAGCTTTTCAAGGCCTTCGGGGGCAACAAATAGCAACAGGCGTATTCTTTAACCCATTATTCGTATAGCATAAGGGCGGGGAACTTAGCATCCCCGCCCTTAAGGCTTTTCCCTCAGGCTCACGTCCCCGGCGACGACGCTGATAACGCTTCCGTCCGTGAGACGCAGCACCAGGGCGCCGCTTTCGGCGACGGACTCGGCAACACCTTCGATAATATCGCCGCCGGATATTATGTCTACTCTCTTCCCTAATGTGTCCAGTCTATCGCGCCAGGCCTGAAAAATCCCCCTCCCTTCGGGGAGCTGAAGATAGAGCCGCTCGAACTCGCCCAGCAGCTCCCCCACTACAATCGCCCTGTCCACTCCCCTCCCCTCGCCCTCCAGCGACGTGGCCTCGGCGGCAATCTCGTCAATCTCAGCGGGCCTCAAGGCGGTATTGACGCCGATGCCGACGATGGAACAGGCCACGTTCTTCCCCTTCACCTCGTTCTCGATGAGGATGCCGCCCACTTTCCTGCCGCCGATGAGGACGTCGTTGGGCCATTTCAACCGGGCTTCAAGGCCGCTTACCGCCTCGATGGTGCTGGCCGCGGCCAGCGCCGCTATCATCACCAGGTAAGGCAGGGATGCCGTTTCGGGATAGAGGACGATGGAGAGGGCGATATTGCCGGCGGGGGCGAGCCAGCGGCGCCCCAGGCGCCCCCGCCCCCCGGTCTGCTCCCCGGCGATGACGACGGTGCCCCCGGGGGCGCCCCGCCGCGCCTGGCGGCGGGCCTCGTCCATCGTCGAGGGCAGGCTGGGAAAATAAATAAGTTTGCTGCCGATTAGTGCGGTTTTCAGTTCACCGGCCAGCGCAGCATAGGGGTTTTCTCCGGTTACCATGCTACCCTGAATGATAGCATATCGCGGCGGGCGGTGCCGCAGCACTAAAGGGGAGTTATTTGATAATAGCTAGACCCTTACCTGCACGAAGGGGAGAATCTGGATGCCTATCCTGGGCTTTATCTCGAACCGGATACCGGCCCGCCCCCGCCGCTCCACCCCGCCCATCTTGGTGACCTCCAGGATTTTGATGGCGCGCTGCTCGACACGGCCCGCCTCCAGCAGGATATCCGGCGTACTGAGCTTGAGGTAGTAATCGCTCATCTCGTAGGCGCGGGAGAGAGACTTGCCCTCCAGGACATAGCTGTCCATGGTCAGGACGATGGAGCGGTCGTCATCGCACAGCTGCTTGCACTGGTGCAGGAAGTTCATCTTCGTCGTCGGCCCGACGCGGGTCATGAAAGGCGAAGGCGAGTCGATGACGACCAGCCGGAAACGCCCCGGCAGCTCCTTGAGATAGCTGAGGAGGAGGTCGAGCTTAGCCTCCGGTTTCTCCATGACGTCTTCCAGGCTGATGTTGTAGATACGGAAACGGTCGGTTACCAGTTCGTGCCCTACCTCCAGGGCGATGGAATCCATCTGCGCCACCAGGGTCGTGGCCTGGTACTCCGTGGAGTAATAGACCACCGAACCCTCCTTGGAATGCAGCACCCCGCTGGCGATGTGCTGGGCCAGCACGCTCTTGCCCGTGCCGGATTCACCCTCAATCAGCACCAGAGAGCTCTCGCGAATACCACCGCCCAGGGCATCGGAGATATCCCGGACGCCGCCTCTTGCCGGACTATTTACAGTTGCCATACTCAGCATCACTAATTCAACGCACCCGCTTCGGAAAGCGGTGCCGGCTCCTTCTTGAGCCGCCACCAGTCTAACCCCGCGGGTATAAACGGGTCATAAACGTTCCCGGCCGGGGGATAAACATCTCGTAAATGATTGGCGGAGGCCCCCGCTGGACAGATAATCCTGAAACTGTTAATAATATATTAGTATTTAACTGGTAAGGTAGGGCTATGAAGTTAAAAATCTCCCCGAAAAACGTGTTGCTGGTATTGTTAACCGTTGCCTCCATGGCGGTGTTGATACTGTCGTTCACCGCCTGCGGCAAAGAGGCGGGGCCGCCCGGCAGCCGGATTGCCTTCTATTCCAACCCTGACGGCAACAATGAGATATACGTCATGGACGCCGACGGCACCAACCTGACGCAACTGACCGATAACGGCGCCTGGAACGTGGCGCCGGCCTGGTCGCCCGACGGCAGTAAAATCGTCTTCAGCTCCAGTGCACCGGGATATCTCAATATCTGCGTCATCAATAGCGACGGCACCGGCATGATAAATCTGACCAATACTGCCGCCACCGACGGAGACCCAGACTGGTCGCCCGACGGCAGTAAAATAGCCTTCAGCTCCGAGCGGGACGGCAACCCGGAAATATACGTGATGGATGCCGACGGCGCCAACCAGACACGGCTGACCGATAACGATGCCAATGACTACGTGCCGATCTGGTCGCCCGACGGGAGCAAAATAGCCTACCACTCCGATGCCGACGATGACTTCGAGATATACGTCATGGACGCCGACGGTGCCAACCAGGTACAGCTCACCGCGAACGATGCCATGGACTTGTCCCCCGCCTGGTCGCCCGACGGCAGCCAAATTATATTCAGCTCCGAGCGGGACGGAAATTTCGAGATATACGTGATGGATGCCGATGGCGCCAACCAGACACGTCTTACGGATAACAGTACCAGAGACATCAAGGTTGACTGGTCGGCCGAAAATAACCGGATAGTTTTTGTTTCCGACCGGGACGGCAACTCGGAGATATACAGCATGAACCCGGACGGCTCGGACCCCAAACGCCTGACGGATAATGACGCCGATGATTTCTGGCCGGCCTGGTCGCGCTGAGGCACGACTCCCCGCCCGGGCCGATATTGACATCGGCCCGTCGATTATGCTATTATGAAACTTGCGCCCTAGCGGCGTTTTTGCACCTTAACAACTGGATAGCGGAAGGAAGGTTCTAAACCAAGTCAATCACTTTTATTGGAGAGTTTGATCCCGGCTCAGGATAAACGCTGGCGGTGTGCTTTATGCATGCAAGTCGAACGGGCTACTTCGGTAGCTAGTGGCAGACGGGTGAGTAACACGTAAGCAACCTGCCCTAAAGTGGGGAATAACTCTGAGAAATCGGAGCTAATACCGCATGTGGTGATGGGGTTCATGCCTCATCTCTAAAGCCTTCGGGCGCTTTTGGAGGGGCTTGCGTACGATTAGCTTGTTGGTGAGGTAACGGCCCACCAAGGCAACGATCGTTAGCTGGTTTGAGAGGACGATCAGCCACACTGGGACTGAGACACGGCCCAGACTCCTACGGGAGGCAGCAGCAAGGAATATTGGGCAATGGGCGAAAGCCTGACCCAGCGACACCGCGTGGGGGAAGAAGG
>DAOUEH010000065.1:0-2822 GCA_034430635.1 Dehalococcoidales bacterium
GATTTTCGGCCCGCGGTCCTAAGCTGCCCCACCCCGTATATCCCTGCCTTGACAAATACGCCCCGCTTCGCCAGAATTGAAGCAGGAGCAATTCCCATGGCCAAAACAAAAAAATCCCCTAAAAACGAAGCGAAAAAACTCGCCGAGGCCACCCGCCAAATCATCCGTGGCTTCGGCAGGAAGCGCCACAATCTCATCCCCATCCTGCAAAAAGTCCAGGGCAGGCTCGGCTACCTGCCCCTCCCGGCCATGACCGAGATTGCCGCCCACCTGGCCATACCCCCCATCGACGTCTACGGGGTGGTCACCTTCTACAACCAGTTCCGCCTCAATCCGCCGGGCCGCCACTCCATACGCGTCTGCCTGGGCACCGCCTGCCACATGAAGGGCGGCCACATCACCCTGGACGCCTGGAAGCGCCGCCTCAAGATTGACACCCGCCAGACGACCGAAGACCGCGAGTTCGACCTGGATACGGTGGCCTGCGTGGGCTGCTGCACGATGGCCCCGGTGACCGTCGTCGACGAGAAGCCGGAGGGCCAGGTGGAGCCCACCCGCGTCGACGGCATCCTGCTTGCCTTCGAAAACGAGCGTAAGGCGAGAGCAAAGGGAAAAGGTGAAGGCAACTAGCGCCGCGGCCGCCTACGGGGAGATTAAGGGGCGCGCCGAGGCCCGCTGGCGAGGGCCGGGGAGCGACCGTACGGTCGTCATGGTGGGGGCCGCCACCTGCGGGCGGGCCGCCGGGGCGCTGGAGGTGCTCCAGGCCTTCCGCGACGAAATCAAAAAACGCAATCTCAACGTCCCCGTCATCGAGGTGGGCTGCATGGGGCACTGCTATGCCGAGCCGCTGGTCGTCATCGCCAGGCCCGGCTATCCCCCGATAGCCTACGGCTACGTCAACCCCGTCATCGCCGAGCGGCTGGTCAAGGAGTTCATCCTGGGCGATAATCCCTGCCCGGAGTTCGTCCTGGCGGCGCTTACGGCCAACGACCTCCTCCCCAGCTTCGCCGACTTCCCCCGCGCGCAGTACGAGAACAAGGTAATCCTGGACAACTGCGGCCACATCGACCCGACGGATATCGAGCACTATATCGCCACCGGGGGCTACGCTTCTTTAGCCAAAGCCCTGGACACGACACCAGAAGCCGTTACCGAAGAGGTGAAAAAATCGGGCCTGAGGGGGCGGGGAGGAGCCGGTTTCCCCACCGGCCGCAAGTGGCAGACCTGCCGGGAGGCCCCCGGCAGCCCCAAATATATTGTCTGCAACGCCGACGAGGGCGACCCCGGGGCCTTCATGGACCGCGCCATTTTAGAGAGCGACCCCCACTCCGTCATCGAGGGCATCATCATCGCCGCTTACGCTGCCGGGGCCAGCCACGGCTACATCTATGTCCGCGCCGAGTACCCCCTGGCAGTGGAGAGGATAGATATAGCCCTCCGGCAGGCCAAGAAGCTCAATCTGCTGGGTAAAAATATTCTGGGCACGGATTTCAGCCTGGATATCACCCTCTTTCAGGGCTCCGGGGCCTTCGTCTGCGGCGAGGAGACGGCCCTCATCGCCTCGCTGGAGGGCCGGTCGGGCATGCCCCGCCACCGACCTCCCTACCCGGCTACGCAGGGCCTCAACGGCAAGCCCACCGTCGTCAATAACGTCAAGACAATGGCCTACGTCCCCCATATCATCGGGCGGGGGGCGGCCTGGTTCCGGGGCATCGGCACGCCGGAGAGCCCCGGCACGGCCGTCTTCGCCCTGGCGGGCAAGGTCGTCAATACCGGGCTGGTCGAGGTGCCCATGGGCACCACGCTCAGGCAGATTATCTTCGAGGCGGGCAGCGGCATCCCCAAGGGGAGAAAGTTCAAGGCCGTACAGATCGGCGGGCCCTCCGGCGGCTGCCTTCCCGAAAGCGCCCTGGATTTACCCGTCGACTTCGAGTCTCTGGCCGGGGCCGGGGCCATGATGGGCTCCGGCGGCATGGTCGTGCTGGATGAAGACGACTGCATGGTTGAAATTGCCCGCTACTTCCTGGAGTTCACCCAGCGGGAGTCATGCGGCAAGTGCACCTTCTGCCGCCTGGGCACCAAGCAGATGCTGGAAATCCTCACCGAGTTCACGCAGGGGGAGGGCAAACTCGAAGACCTGGACACGCTGGAAAAGCTCGCCGCCGACGTCAAGGCCGGCTCGCTCTGCCAGTTCGGCGCCACGGCCCCCAACCCGGTGCTGACCACCCTGCGCTACTTCCGCGACGAGTACCGCGAGCACATCGAGCTCGGCAGGTGCCCGGCCCTGATGTGCCTGCACCTCATCGCCTACTACATCCTCCCCGACAAGTGCGAGCGCTCCTGCGACGCCTGCATCGGCACCTGCACCGTCGAGGCCATATCATCAAACAAAAAGCGCATCAAGGTCGTCGACCAGGAGAAATGCGTCAAGTGCGGCACCTGCCTCACCGCCTGCCCCCCGCAGTATAACGCCGTCATCAAGCTCTCCCCGCCCAGCGAGGTACCGGGTAAATGAAACAGGTAACGCTCACCATCGACGGGAAGAATATAACCGCCCCCGAGGGCACGAGCCTGCTGGCGGCGGCCCTGGATAGCGGCATCTACATCCCCAACCTCTGCTATATCGCCGATAAGCCGGAGCCGAGCGCCTCCTGCCGCCTCTGCTTCGTGGAGATAGCGGGCCGGCCGGAACCGGTGACCGCCTGCACCGAGACCGTCGCCGAAGGCATGGAGGTGTCTACGCGCGGCGAAAAGGCCCTGGCGCTGGCCCGCACCGGCTTCGAGCTGCTCATGGCCTCGCACGCGCTGGACTGCGCCCATTG
>DAOUEH010000066.1:0-2253 GCA_034430635.1 Dehalococcoidales bacterium
GTGGACGCCGATGCCGGAAGCGTCATCGAGGAGCTTAAAGACATCTCCGCCGCCGGCCCGTTAAGCTTTTCCCTGGCCGGCAACGAGGTCATCAAGGATACCATCTGGGGCTACCTGGTCGTCATCCTCTGCATCCTGCCGCCCGGCGCCATCATCCTGGTGCTGCTGGTCTTCCGCTATGTGTTAAAGAGCTTCCGCTTTACCATCCTGGCCATGTTCCCCGCCTGGTTCGCCGCCCTCTGGACGTTCGGCACCGTTTTCTGGAGCGGGCAGGACCTCAATCTGCTGACCGTCCTGAGCCCCCTCTTCATCCTGGTGATGGGCTCCGCCTACGGCCTGCACTACGCCAGCCACTTCCTGGACAACATGGGGCAGTACCGTGACCGCCGCGAGCTGACCGTGGCCACGCTGGGGATGGTGGGCACGCCCATTCTGCTGGCCACCCTGACGACCATGGCCGGTTTCGCCTCGCTGGCCTGGACGGAGGTGGTGCCCATGCGGCACATGGGCATCTTCGTGACGCTGGGCATCGGCTACGCCGGTTTCGTGGCTATCTTCTTCCTGCCGGCGGTGCTCTCCCGCATCAAGCTCCCCGCCCAGACCCCGGCCGGCAAGGACGCCTGGCTCACCAACTTCGTCCTGGCGGCATCGCGGCGGCGCGTGCTGGTGCCGGTCGTCTTCGCCGCCATCTTCGTGGCCTCCGCCGTCTTCATCCCGCGCCTGGAGGTGGAGTCCAACCAGCTGACCTATTTCAAGGAAAGCTCGGAAATCCGCCAGACCTTCGACCGCGTCGAGCGGAGCTTCGGCAGCGCCATCCCCCTCACCGGGGAGATTATCTCCCCCCGGGGCAAGGCGAGCCTGCTGGATACCGGGTACGCCGCCCGGGTGCTGGCCACCGAGCGCGAGCTGGAGCAGCTACCCGGCATCCGGAGCGCCTTCTCCGCCTTCGACCTCATCGCCGGGCTGAACGAGATGGTCACCGGCCAGGCGGGCTATCCCGACGACCCTACCCGGCTCCAGGAGATGCTGGCGCAGCTGGGCACCGGGGAGCTGGATAGCTTCGTCTCCGCCGACGGCTTCAAGATGGTCGTCCGCACCGAAGACCTGGGCTCCGAGGACATCGAGCGACTCGACGGGTTCGTCGCCGCCCACGGCGATACGGTTCGCATCATCACCGGCATGCCGGTGCTCTTCAACGAGATGAACCGGCTGGTGGTGCGGAGCCAGGTGCAGAGCCTGGGGCTGGCCCTGGCGCTCATCTTCATCATGCTCTGGATTACGCTGCGCCGCGTTACCGCCGCCCTGGCGGGGCTGCTGCCTATCGCCCTCACCATCGCCGCCATCCTGGGCATGCTGGCCATGACCGGCTTCAACCTCAACCTGATGACGGCCAACCTGTCCGCCATCGCCATCGGCGTGGGCGTGGACTACTCCATCCACCTGCTCTCCGGGGTTTACTACTACCGCGGGCGCGGCCTGAGCAAGGAAGCATCCGTCAACGAGGCGCTGACCACGGTCTCGCGGCCGGTGCTGGCCAATGCCTTCGGGCTGGGCATCGGCCTCTCGGCGCTGTTCTTCTCGCCGCTGCGCATCCACACCCAGGCGGCCTCGGTGATGTGGGTGGCCATGGTGGTCTCGTCGCTGGCGGCGCTGCTGCTGGTGCCCCAGTTCTACCGGGGTAGAAAGAAAAAGTAAACCCGGCCCCTCCCGATAGTCAAACCGGTGAGGCCGGGCTCAATAATTATAAAAACAGGGCGTTATTTTCTTTATTCCACCTTGCCGAACATCTCCTCCAGGGCGGCCTTGTCCAGTATCTTGCCGGTGATGCTCTGGGGGTCGGCGGCGGCCACCATGGCCGGGTACTTCTGCCAGATGATGGGCTCCTCGAAGTCGGAGGTATCGCGGCCCTCCATGAAGCCCATGACGACATCCGTCTTGACGAAGTAAGGCCGGACGCAGGTAATGGCGATGCCCTCCTCCCGGCGCATCTCGCGGGCCAGGCCCAAGGTGAAACGCTCCACGCCGGCCTTGGTGACGCCGTAGGCGATGTTCATGCGGATCTGCTTGGCCAGGATGGAAGAAACGTTGATGACCGTGCCGCTTTTCTTTTCTATCATGTGCGGCAGGACGACCTTGGTGCAGAGGAAGACCCCGTCCAGGTTGACGGAGAGAATCAGCCGCCAGCGCCGGTAAGGCAGGTTGAGGAACGAGTCCTGGGCGGTGACCCCGGCGTTGTTCACCAGCACGTCTATC
>DAOUEH010000067.1:0-14030 GCA_034430635.1 Dehalococcoidales bacterium
AGCCGGTGCTCGATGTCCTCCTCCAGGTGCTCGCACATGTCGTGGGCCTCCTCCAGGGTGATGTGCTTGGGCATCACCAGGTGCAGGTCTATATAGCGCTGGCGGCCCGCCTTGCGCGTGCGCAGCTTGTGAAAGCTCACCACCTCCCCGCCGAAATGCTCCGCGATGGCCTTCCAGATGGCGTCTTCTTCCTCGTCGGGCAGCTTGACGTCCACCAAACCCCCCAGTGATTTGCGCAGCACGTCGAAGGCTATCTTGAGCAGGAAGAGGGCCACCAGACCGGCCAGGATGGGGTCGATAATGGCCCAGCCGGTGAAGCGCACCACCAGCAGCCCGGCCAGCACCGCGGCGGCGGAGTAGACATCGGCGGCGATGTTGCGGGCATTGGCCTCCAGCGCCATCGAGTCCTCCTCCCGGGCCACCCGGTGCAGGTGGCGGGCCAGGAAGATGCTGGCCAGGATGGACACGGCCATGACGGCCATACCGGCCTCGGTCAGCTCCAGGGAAGCCCCGCTCTGGATGCGGCGCACCGCCGCGTAGATGAGGGAGCCGGAGGCGACGAATATCAGCACCGCCTGCCCGATGGCGGCGATGTTCTCCGCCTTGCCGTGCCCGAAGGGGTGCCCCGTATCGGCGGGGCGGTCGGCGATGCGGATGGCCAGTAAGGTAATGCTGACAGCGAAGAGGTCGAGGAGGCTATCCGCCGCCTGCGCCAGGACGCTGAGGCTGCCGGTGATGGCGCCGACGGCAATCTTGAGCGCAATCAGGCCGACGACGATGAGCAGGGAGAGCCGGGCGGCACCGCTTCTGCCGGAGAACATGGCCCGTCACCCTAGGCCTTGGCCGGGGCGGGCTTGCGCCAGAAGAGGAACCGGCCCCATTCTTTATTGTCCCACACCACCAGCAGGGACGGGGCGATGCAGATGGAGCTGAAGGTGCCGGCCAGGATGCCGATAATAAGGACGATGACGAAGTTCTGGATGTTGGCCCCCACGAAGAGCAGCAGCGCCAGGACGACGATGAAGGTGGTCAGGCTGGTATTGACGGAGCGGCTCAGGGTCTCCACCAGCGAGTTGTTGACGATGGTCTCGAAATCGGCGCTGATGCCGCGGGTCAGGTTCTCGCGGATTCTATCGAAGACAACCACGGTGTTGTTGACGCTGTAGCCGATGACGGCCAGGATGCCGGTGATGAACATGAGGTTGATTTCCCAGTTGAGTATGGCGCCGATGATGGAGAAAATCCCCATGACCACCAGGGCGTCGTGCACCAGGGCAACGATGGCGCAGGTGCCGTAGTGGAAGGGGCGGGGCATGCGCCGGAAGGCCCAGGTGACGTAGAGCAGTATACCCAGCGCCGCGATGGCCACGGCGATGATGGCGTTGGTACGCGTCTCGGCGGCTATCATCTCCGAGACGTCCTGGCTCGACGGCTCGTCTGCGAAGGCGCCGAAGGCGGCATTCAGGTCGGTTTGCAGCCGGGCGCCTTCTTCTTCGGTGAGGCGCTGCGTGCGGATGAGGAAGCTCCCCGCCGGCTGGGTCTGCTGGACGAGGGCGTTGGCGTAGCCCAGTTCGGCCAGCTCGCCTTCGAGGTCGCCCTTCCCCACTTCCTCCACGAACTTGACCGTCAGTATCGAGCCGCTGCTGAACTCAATGCCGGAGGGCAGCCCGAACACCGCCAGCGAGATAATCCCGATGAGGATAACCACGCCGGAGATGAGGAAGTACCAGAACCTTTTACCGATGATATCGAACATTATTGTTTACCCCTGCTAATGCTGAACAGCGCCAGGTGGCGTACCATGCCACTGTGAATAAGGATGCGGAGCAGCGTGCGGGTGACCACGATGGCGGTGAACATGCTGACGACCACGCCGATGCCCAGCGTCAGGGCGAAGCCCATCACCGGGGCGCTGGCCACGATGCTGCTGCCGAGCCAGTAGAGGATGATGCAGACGATAATGGTGGTGACGTTGGAGTCCCAGATGGCCGACCAGGCGCGCTTGAAGCCGGTCTCGATGGCGGCGCCCAGCGTCCGCCCCGACCTTAGCTCTTCCTTGAGCCTCTCGAAGATGAGGACGTTAGCATCCACGGCCATGCCGATGGAGACGATGAAACCGCCGATGCCGGCCAGGCTGAGGGTGACCGGAATCAGCTTGAACAGCGCCAGCATGAGCACGCCGTAGAAGACCAGGGCCACCGCGGAGACCAGACCGGGCAGGCGGTAATAGGCCACCATGAAGACCATGACCAGTATAATGCCGATGAGCCCGGCCAGCCAGCTCATCTCGATGAACCGCGCCCCCAGCGTGGCCGAGACCTTCTCCTCGAAGAGGGGGGGCTGTACCAGCGGCATGGGCAGGGCGCCCGACTTGAGCAGGTTGGCCAGCTCCTCCGCCTCGGCCAGGGTGAAGCTGCCGGTAATCACGCCTTCGCCCTCGAACTTGGCGGAATTCACCTTGGGCGCCGAGAGCAGGGTGTTATCCAGGAAAATCCCCAGGACGTGCTCCAGCTTATATGGCCCATTCTGGCCCGCCGGGTCGTGGAGGCGCAGGGCAAGCTGGTCGAAAATGATGCTGCCCACGTCGTCCCACTCGATGGCTACCTGGATCTGGGATTGCTGGCCGGTGCTGAGGTAGGCATCCGCCAGCAGGTCGCCGGTAAGCGGGGTGCCGTCATCGCCGCGCGCCCTAATCCAGGAAACGCTGGCGGCGTAGGCGCTTAAGCTATCGGCGGCGACGGTGTTCCCCGCCGGGTCTTCAAAATAATAGGCGCCGTCTTTGTATTTGAGGAGGGCGACGGTCTCGTTTTCCCCCAGCTCGTTCGTCCGGACGAATATCCTTTCGTCGGGCTCGCTGGCATCTATGAACTGGAGGTCGGTCTGTTCCAGATAGTCATTTAATGTTGCCGGCTGCCCCCCGTTGAGCTCGACCTCGCGGAACTCCAGGTACCCGGTCTGCTCCACCAGGCTCTTGGCGGCGTCGATATCGGTGAAGCCGGGCAGCTGCACCAGGATTCGGTCGTCCCCCAGCTGCTGGATTATCGGCTCAAGCACGCCGTATTTATCGATGCGGTTCTGGATGATAATCAGCGCCCGCTCCATCACCGCCGGCTGGTCTTCCGGCTCGATATATTCGAAATCGGCCTGATAGACCAGGTGCACCCCGCCGACCAGATCCAGCCCCTTACGTAGGTCGCTCCGGCCGAAGCGCTCGGCCTCCAGTGGTATCAGGACCCACAGGCCCAGGACGAAGATGACGAGTATCAGCGCCAGGACGATGATGTTAGTTCTCGACATTTGGCTCCCCGTTTACGTTCAATGGCCGCCCCCGATACGGCGGAGATAGGCCAGCCCCTGCCGGCGGGTGGTTACCTCCCCGGCGGCCTGCGCCTCGTGGAGGGTCTCCAGCAGCTCCCCCACGGCGGGTCCGGGCGGGAGCCCGCATACCCGCATGATATCGTGCCCGTCGACGAGCCTGGGCGGGGCGGTGATACTGGTTTCCTCGCGGTGCTTTTCCAGCACGTAGGCGGTCATGGCGGTGTGCTGTCGCCACTCGGCGGCGTCGAGCCCGGCGGCCCGCGTGGCCAGGTGGTCGGCCAGGCAGAGGTAGAGCAGGTCGATGCCGGCCTCCCCCATATCGCGGAAGTAGCGGTAAATGGCCCGCCGGGTGGGCAGGCCCTCGTTACTCATCTGCATGGGCCTGAGGTGATACTTAATCAATAGCTCCACCAGCTTTATCTCGCGCTGGCTGAAGCGCAGCCGCTCCATAATCCCGGCCGCGGCGGCGGCGCCCTGCTGCGGGTGCCCCAGGAAACGCGCCCGGCCGTCGGCGTCGATTTGCCGGGTCTGGGGCTTGGCGACGTCATGGAGCAGGGCGGCCAGCTTGAGCAGCGCCCGGCGCGTGCTGCCGGGGCTTACCGCCCGGTCGAAATGCTGGCTTATTTCCGGCGACCAGGGGATTTTATCCAGTATATCATTACCGGCGTGCTCCCAGGCGCTCTCCCGCAGGACGAACTCGACGGCGGCCACCGTCTGCAGCGAGTGCTCGAAGACATCCCAGACATGCACTTTGGGCTGGGTGACGCCCCGGGCGGGGTCCAGCTCCGGCACGAGCGCGGTGAGCAGGCCCAGCGCGTCCAGGTAGGCCAGCCGCGGCCCGGCGCCGGGCAGGGCCAGCAGGCGCAGCAGCTCCTCGCGCACGCGCTCGCCGGCGACGCCGGCGATATAACGGCTGTCCCGTTTCATCAGGGACTCGGTGTGACTCTCGATGGTGAAATTCAGCTCGGCGGCCAGACGCACCGCCCGCAGCAGCCGGGCGGCATCATCGCGGAAGACGTCCTCGCCGACGGCCCTGACGAGCCGGCGCTCCAGGTCTTCGCGGCCGCCGCAGGGGTCGATGATAGGGCCGGCGGTAATATCCATCCCCGCTTCGAGCAGGACGGCCATGGCGCCGATGGTAAAATCGCGCCGGGCGAGGTCGGCCTCGATATTGCCTTTGAGGGTGGTAAAATCCATCTGCCAGTCTTTGCCGGGCAGGACGACGCGGGCCGCCCCGGTGGCCTCGTCGAGGACGAAGGCGGTACCGCCCAGGGCATCGGCGACGGCGGGGGCGACGGCCAGGGCATCGGCGACGGCGATATCGATATCGGCCGTAGCGCGCCCCAGGAGCGCATCGCGCACGAAGCCGCCGACAAGATACGCCGGGATACCTTGTTGGGCGAGGAATCGGCTTATTTGCGTCAGCAGCCGGGATGCGCCGGGCTTAATGACCAATTTGAAGTCTTCCATTACTAGCGGAGGCATCTGTTAAACTATACTATCACAGGGCGGAATTATCAAGTGGGGGGGCGGCCCTCCATGCCTGAGACTATCTACCCTCTTGACATGTTACAATCGGAGTGCTACACTGCCAACTGATAATCGTTTTCAACTGGCGGCTCAAATGGTCTACTCGGAAAAACGCATCGAGAGGATACTGAAGCGGCGCGGCTTCAAGATAACCCCCCAGCGCCGCTCCATCCTCAGCGCCATCGCCGCCAGCCGCGAGCACCTCACCCCGGCGGCCATCCACCGGCGCGTGCGCGCCGAGCACCCCGGCATCGGCCTGGTGACCATCTACCGCACGCTGGAGCTGCTGGCCGGGCTGGGCCTCATCTGCGAGATGCACGCCGGGGGAAACTGCCGCAGCTACCTGATGCGCCGCCCCACCGAGCACCACCACCACCTCATCTGCTCCGACTGTGGCACGGTCATCGACTTTACCGCCTGCGACCTGGGCGAGATGGAGAAGCGGCTGGCGCGCGAGACCAGCTTCAAGATAAGCGGCCACCTCCTGGAGTTCGTCGGCCAGTGCCGCCAGTGCCGGCAGAAGGCAGCCAGGGGGCAGGGTCGGATATGCTGAAACGCATCGGGCGCGAGCTGCTGCATCACATCCCGTTTACCGGCCTCGGGGCGGTTATCGGCATCACCGCCATGGCCATCGTCTCGCTGGCGAACACCCCCCAGAATGTCTCCGAGACCCTGTTTTATATCTTTCATCCCCTCCACGTCGTCTTCAGCGCCCTGGTAACCACGTCCATATACCGCCGTAACCGGCCGGGCCGGCTCTGGCTGGTGTTTATCATCGGCTACGTGGGTTCCATCGGCATCGCCACCCTGAGCGATGCCATCATCCCTTACCTGGAGGGGCAGAGCCTGCAGATAGACATGCATTTTCACCTACCCTTTATCCAGACCGAGATAATGCCCTATATCGGCGTCCCCGAGTGGGTTGTGGTGAATTCCGCCGCCGTTATCGGCATCATCATCGGCTGTTTCCGGCCGCGGACGAAGCTGCCCCACCTGGGCCACGTGCTGCTGAGCACCTGGGCCTCACTCTTCGGCTTCACCGCCTTCGGCACGGCCGACTGGCTGCCGCTGCTGCCCATCATCCTGATATTTCTCTTCCTGGCGGTGTGGATACCGTGCTGCTTTTCCGATATCGTCTTTCCGCTGTTGTGGGTGGGCAATAATTCCGCCCACGACCACGCCCACGGCTAAAAAGCGAGGCCCCCGGTAACCCGGGGGCCCTTTTGTTTAAGATTTTGGGCGGTGATGCGGCCTGTCTAGGCGTAGAGCGCCTGGGCCACGTCGTCCAGGCCGAGCTCCTCCAGCCGCTTCTTGCTGGGCTTGCCCGTCTTGACATCCCAGTCCATTTCCTGCAGGTACTCGTTGAAGGTCTCCTCCGCGTTGATGGTGATACCGGCGCGGGGGCCTTCCTTCTTGGGCGGTATGCCCATCATCCTGTCGGGGAACTTCCAGGGGGTCTTGAGCCCCTCGCGGACGTTGAAGGCCTGCCGCATGGCGTCGATGCGCTCACCGGTCTTGAGCAGCTCGTCCTTGGTGATATCCCAGCCGGTGACGGTCTGCAGGGCCTCCATAAACTGGTCGAAGTTGCCGTAGCCGTCCCCGAGGACAATCATGCATATGCCGGCGGCGTTATAGACCTGGGTGATGTTGGCGCCCATCTTGTGGGGCTTGCCCCGCCCCTTCAGGGCATTCGGGTCGAACTCTGGTAGGGCCCCTTCCGGCAGCGGGCCCTCCCCGGCCTGGGTATGGCGTCCCGGGGTCGGCTCCGTCGCGTAGCCGATGGCAAAGCTGGGGCCACCCCGCGAGTCATGCGCCGGGAACTCCTGCCCGCCGACATGCATGGCGTACTTCTCCGAGCCCTTGCCGATTTTCGCCGCGGCCTTCTTGACGCCGTCGGCGATGATGTTGCCGAAGCCCTCGCGCCTGGCCAGCTTCTCCGTCATGGCCACGATGGACTTATGGTTGCCCCAGGTCATCTCCAGGCCGCCGGTGTCCTGCTTGGTGATGAGGCCGTTCTCGTAGCACTCGATGGTGAAGGCGATAGATGCCCCGGCCGAGATGGTATCCAGGCCGTAGCGGTTGCAGATATCGTTTATTTTGACAATCGACTCCAGATGGTTATTCAGGCAGTTGGCGCCGAACATGGCCAGCGTCTCGTACTCGGGCTTGTGGGCGCCGGCCTCGTATTTATACTCCCCCGTGCTTGCCTTCATGTGCCCGCCGCAGGCGATGGGGCAGTGCCAGCAGCCGTATTGTCTCTCCTGCAGTGCAATCACCGGTTCGGCGCCGATGTCTTTGTAGGCGGGGAAATCGATTACCGCCGCGCCCGCCCAGTTCTTGCAGGGGGCGTCGTCGACCTCACAGCACATATTGAAGAGAAACGGGGTTCCGAACTGGCCGACAAAAGGCGCCCGCGGGCCCATATTCGCCAGGTGATTTTTCCTCATCGCCTTGGACTTCTCGGGGTCGGCCACGGGCACCTTCATACTACCCTTCACGGCAATGGCCTTGAGCTTCTTGGAGCCCATTACGGCGCCCAGGCCGGAGCGGGCGGCGGCGCGGCCTTTATTGTTCATTATCGCGGAGACGAGGCATACCTTCTCTCCCGAGGGCCCGATACAGGCCACCTCCAGGTCTTTGCCGTGGGCCTCCCGCAGGATGTCCTGGGTCTCGAAGGTATCCTTGCCCCAGAGATGGGCGGCGTCTTTTATCTCGGCCTTGCCGTTATCGATGAGCAGATAGACGGGCTTGTCGGCGATACCGGTGAAGAACACCGCGTCGTAGCCGGCGAACTTTAAATACGGGCCGACATTGCCGCCGGAGTTGGCGTCGCCCCAGCCACCCGTCAGCGGCGACTTGCCCACCATGACGTAGCGGGAACCGCCCAGGGCATCGGTGCCGGTGAGGACGCCGGTGGTGATACCCAGGATTGCCTCCGGCCCCAGCGGGTCGACACCGGGCTTCTGGCGGTTGAAGAGAATCCTGGCGCCCAGACCGTAGCCTCCCAGGAAATCGCGGCCCGTCTTTTCGTCGAGCGGCTCGTCTTTGGTCTGCTTTTTGGCAAGATCTACCCAGAGAATTTTCCCCATGAAGCCATGTGCCATGTGTATATCCTCCTTAGATAAAAATGGGAATTTTTCTAACAGGTTAGCTCCCCTAGAAGCTTACAATTCTTTCCGGTGATTGTCAATCTTTACTGCGGCGCCGGGGCGTATTGACCGCCGCCACGGCACGGATGTAAAATCAGCCCAGTTGCGGGCAGGAGATAAGCCGGGAAAGGAGGCGCGCATGTCGCCGTTACTCAAGGATAAAGTGGCCATCATCACCGGGGCGGGCCGCGGCCTGGGCAAGGCCTTCGCGCGGCGCTTCGCCGAGGAGGGCGCCAGACTGCTCCTGCCCGATATATCGGAGGAGCGGGCCGAGGCCACCGCCGCGGCCATAAGGTCTCAGGGCGGGGAGGCCTACGCCATCCGCACCGATATCTCCGAGGAAAAAGATACCCAGCAAATGGCCGGGGAGGTCATCCGGCGCTACGGCCGGGTGGACATCCTCCTCAATAACGCCGCCAGGTACTATGGTGTGGGGCGGCGGGAGTGGGACGCCTGGACGGTAGAGGACTGGGACCGCATGTTCGAAATCAACGTGCGCGGCACCTATCTCTGCTGCAAGGCCATCGCCCCCCTGATGAAAAAGGCGGGCAGGGGCAAGATTATCAACGTCGCCTCGGATGTCTTCAAGTTACCGGGGGCCGTCGATCTCCTGGCCTACGCCTGCAGCAAGTCGGCCGTTTACACGCTCACCCAGTGCCTGGCGCGGGCGCTGGGGCCGGCCGGCATCAACGTCAACAGCATCGCCCCGGGGTTTACGGCCACCGAGGCCAGCCTGGGTCAGGACGGCAACGACGGGGCGTTCGAGGCCACTATCGACATGCAGGCGCTGAAGCGCCGCGAGGAGCCCGCCGACCTGCCGGGCGCGGCGGTCTTCCTGGCCTCGTCCGATTCCGATTTCGTCACGGGGCATTACCTGGTCGTCAACGGCGGCAGCGCCATGGTCTGAGTGAGGATTGTTGAACCTATCCCCCTGGCCCCCTTCCCTTGGGAATTGATGAAGGGAAGGGGGAATAGATAAGAAGGGGTTGGCACCCCTTCTCGCTACCCCGGATAGGAGGAAAAATATCTGCCTTACAAAGATATAATGGAGAGGGGTGGGGTAAAACTAAGGGATAAGCAGCGGATGCCGCGAGGGCGGCTCGGGTGGGAATATATAACACCGACAGGCGAAATAAGAGATTAAAACGACATCAAATTGATAACTTACGGAGCTAAGCCAAATAAATACATAGGAGGTGTGCCATGTATAGAGGTGGCTATACGGGCAAAATACTGCGAGTAGACCTTGGCAAAAAAACATACAAAGAGGAAGCCGTTACCGAGGAGCTGGTCAGGAACTATCTCGGCGGGGCCGGTTTCGCCATTAAATACCTCTACGACGAGGTAAAACCGGGCACCCCCGCCCTCGACCCGGCCAACCGGCTCATCTTCGCCCTGGGGCCGCTGACGGCCACGGGGGCGTCCTGCGCCAGCCGCATGGCGGTGGTGGCCAAGTCCCCGCTGACCGGGGCGGTGGGCATGGCCCTGGCCGGGGGCGAGTTCCCCACCGAGCTGAAACGGGCCGGCTACGACATGCTCATCATCCAGGGCAGGGCCGAACGACCCACCTATATCTCCGTCAAGGAGGGCGAGGTCAAGTTCCGCAGCGCCGAGAAGTTCAGCGGCATGATGACCACGGATACCCAGCTCTTCATCAAGGAGGAGCTGGGCGACCTCAACTACCGCATCGCCTGCATCGGCCCCGCCGGTGAGAAAGGCGTCCCCCTGGCCTGCATCGTCAACGAGCGGCGGGCGGCGGGGCGCAAGGGGCTGGGGGCGGTGATGGGGTCCAAGAACCTCAAGGCCATCGCCGTACGCGGGCATAAAAAGCCCGATATCGCCGACGCCGAGGCCTTCAAAAAGGCGCGACAGACCATGAATAAGGCCATGAAGGCCAGCCCCGTGCTCTATACCGAGTTCGCCAAGGCGGGCACGCCGATGATTGTGGACGCCATGAGCGAGATGGGCATATTTTCCATCAAGAACTGGTCGGCCACCGGACAGGTGAACATGATACCGGGGCTGGGCCGCCAGGCGCAGGACACCGCCATTATCACCCGCGCCCACTGCCACGACTGCCCGGTGGGCTGCTCGCAGGTCAAGCTGGTGACGTCCGGGCCTTACGCCGGCTACCTCTCCGAGGGGCCGGAGTTCGAGTCGACCTACTCGCTGGGGAGCACCTGCGGGGTGGACTACCTGCCCGCCGTCATCGCCGCCGACCGTCTCTGCGACGAGTACGGCATCGATACCATCTCGGCGGGGGTGGCCATCGGCTGGGCGATGGAGCTCTACGAGAAGGGGATACTGACGAAAAAGGACACCGGCGGCCTCGACCTCAAGTTCGGCAACCACGCCGCCGTCATCGAGATGCTGCGCCGTATAGCTTATCAGGAAGGCCTGGGCGAGCTCCTGGGACAGGGGACTAAGCAGGCCGCCGCCAAAGTGGGTAAAGGCACCGCCGACTACGCCATGCAGGTCAAGGGGCTGGAGCTGCCCGCCTACGACGTGCGCGGCGCCAAGGCGCACGGCCTGAACTACGCCACGTCCTACACCGGCGCCGACCACAACCGGGGGTACGCCTACCAGGAAATCTTCGACGTGCCCATCCCGGAGAAGGTGGACAGGCTGGCCACCAAAGGCAAGGGGCGGCTGACCAAGTGGAACCAGGATGTCCGCTCCGTCACCTGCGACTGCGCCCCGATGTGCGCCTTCCTCCTCGACATGGCCGTACCCGCTATCGCCTGCCAGAACACTGCCGACCTGGTCGGCGCCGCCACCGGCCTTAAATTCACCGGGGCGGAAATACAGCGCATCGGGGAGAGGCTAAATAATATCGCCCGGCTTTTCAACATGGGCGAGGGCTTTACCCGCAAGGACGACACCTTCCCCAAGCGCCTCATGACCGAGCCCATCAAGGCCGGGGCCTCCAAGGGGCAGCTTATCAGCCAGCGGGACCTGGACGAGATGCTCGACGAATACTACGCCGAACGCGGCTGGGATAAGAGCGGCGCCCCGACGCCGGCCAAGCTCAAGGAGCTGGGTCTGAAGCCGCGCTGAGAAAGGGCAATATGACCGAAAGCGGCCCGGCGGGGCAGCGCTGGTATGTCGTCGGCCTGGGGGCCGCGGTTAACTTCATTGTCTTCGCCATGGCCATGTCGTGCCTGCCGGTGCTCTTCAGCGAGATTTCCGGCGAGCTGAACCTGAGTATCGTGCAGGTAGGCACCGTCTGGGGGGCCGGCTCGGTGGCCGGCATCTTCAGCATCTTCGCCGCCGGTATCCTGGCCGACCGCTTCGGCACCCGCCGCATCCTGGTGGCGGCCTGCCTGCTGGCGGCCGTCTTCGGGGCCCTGCGGGGGCTGGCCGACGGCTTCACCAGCCTGACGATTACCTCGCTACTCTTCGGCCTGGCCAGCGAGGCGGTGCCGGTGGTCGTCGTAAAGAATACCAGCCTCTGGTTCCACGACCGGGGACTGGGGATGGCCCAGGGAATTGTCACCACCTCCGTGGGCGGGGGCATCATGCTGGGGGCCATGCTCAGCGCCACGGTGCTCTCCCCCTGGCTGGGCGGCTGGCGTAACGTCATGTTCTTCTACGGGGGACTTTCGGCGTTCATCGGCATCATCTGGTGGCTGACCGCTCCCGCGCTCAAGAGGCCGGCCGGCGCTACCGACACCCCCAGCGTGATGCCGGCCTTAAAGCGCGTCACCCGCAGCCGCGGCGTCTGGCTCATCGCCCTGGCGATGATGGGCTTCGCCGGGGGCAATAAAGGCGTCATCGGCTACCTGCCCCTCTACCTGCGCGGGAGCGGCTGGACGCCCGCCGCCGCCGACGGCGCCCTGGCCGCCCTCAATGCCGCCGGTACGGCGACGGCGATACCCCTGGGCCTCCTCTCCGACCGGCTGGGACGGCGCAAGGCCTTCGTCCTCCCCGGGCTGCTGGTCACCGTAGTCAGCGTGGGGCTGCTGGCCATGACGACCGGCCCGGCGGTCTGGCCCCTGGCGATATTCGCCGGTATCTTCCGCGACATGATATGGGCCGTGGCCGCCACCATGACCGTGGAGACGCCGGGCATCGGCCCGGCCTACGCCGGGACGGCGGTGGGGATTATCCATTCGCTGACGCGGGTGGGCTATACCTTCGCCCCGCCGGCGGGCAACGCCTTCGCCCCTGTCCGGGCCGGCCTGCCTTTCGTCTTCTGGGCGGGGCTTTCGCTTTTAGCGCTGGTCGTCTTCCTCTTCACGCAGGAAACGGGGCGGGACAGGCAACGCCATTTCGCCATCACTGATTAACTACCTTAAGATGAAGGGCTCGGCATGATAATAATGCCCGGTTTCCTTCATTTATTTATTCTTTCTCCCCGACCGCTACCGGCGCGGCAATATGCTGCTCGCCGAGGCTCACGTTCGGCAGCCACTGGAGCCAGCGCGGCAGGTACCAGTTGTAGCGTCCCAGCAGCTTCATCGTCGCCGGAACCAGGATACAGCGCACCAGGGTGGCATCCAGGAATATCGCTACCCCCAGCCCGAAACCCATCTGCTGCATCATCACCAGGTCACCCAGGGCGAAGCCGCCGAATACTGCCACCATTATCAGGGCAGCGCCGGTAATCAGCCGACCGGTGGAACGCAGCCCGAAGGATACCGCCTCGGAGTTGTCTTTTGTTTGCGTGTACCGCTCGCGTACCCGGCTCAGCAGGAACACGTGGTAGTCCATCGATAGTCCGAAGAGCAGAGCAAACAGGAACAGCGGCAGCCAAGTCTCGATAACTTCCACCTGCATGAATCCGAAGAAGTTAGCGAGGAAGCCCTTCTGGAAGACCAGCACAATAAGTCCGTAGGCCGCTCCTACCGACAGCAGGTTCATGATGATGGCGGTGACCGATATCACGATGGAGCGGAATGCCAGCAGAAGTATTATGAAGCTCAGGGTGAGGACGTAGGCGAATATATACGGGGTATACCGGTTCGTGGTCTCGTTGAAATCCACCATGAAGGCGCTTTCGCCGGAAACCAGCGCCCTGACGGGACTATCGCCGAATGCTTGTGGGATATATTCTGCCCGTATCGTGCTTATCGCGTCCATCGACTGTAAGCTCATCGAGTCCCCGGCAACGCTGGCGTAGATTATCGCCATATTATTCTCCGGGTGCGGCACGAGGAAGCTGGCGGCAAAAGCGGGGTCAGCCTCCAGGCTGGACTGTAGGGCGGCGATTCCTGCCGTGGTCTCCTCGGAGGTGATATCACCATCGATAACGATTATCGCCGGAGTATCCATACCGACGTGGAAATCCTCCTGTAATACGAGGTATCCCTGCTTAGCCCGTAAATAATCGGGTATGCCGCTTATACCGGACATGCCCGTATCCCTGTCAAAGAAGGGGAGGGCGGCCAGAGCCAGTATCGCCACGACCAGTATTAGGCTCAATGCGGGTACCTTGGTTACCACCCTTGTTAGCCATCCCCAGAAGCCGTTCTTGTTTTCATATGTCTGGTCCGCCTTGCGGCGCTGGATGAATGGAATACGGATTGCATTTACCTTATCACCCAGCAAGCCCAGCATGGCCGGTAAAAGAGTCAGCGATGCGGTAATTGCCGCCAGGACAACCAGGATAGAGCCTATACCCATCGAGATGAAGATAGACAGCGGGAATAATACCAGGCCGGAAAGAGCCAGCACCACGGTAAGTCCGCTGAAGAACACCGCGCGGCTGGCGGTAGCTCCGGCGGCCCCGATGGCATCCATTTTTTCCAGACCGCGACTGCGCTCCTCGCGGAACCGGGTGAGTACGAAGAGTGAATAATCTATGCCCACCGCCAGTCCCATCATGGTTATCATGTTGGAAATCATGAAGGTAAGGTCCATCGTCTGTCCCACCAGGGCGGTGAGGCCGAGGGCGACGAGGATGGAAGCAACGCCGAGGGCAATGGGTAGCAAGGCCGCCGCAATAGCCCCGAAGACGATGGCCAGGATAATTATAGCCGCTGAGATACCGATGGTCTCACCGGTCACCATCGAATCTTCACCCAGCTTCAT
>DAOUEH010000068.1:0-2190 GCA_034430635.1 Dehalococcoidales bacterium
ATACTGCTCGTCAGCCAGATAGCCTCGGCGGTAATCTCGGTGGCCGTGGCCCTGACGCTTTCCTTCGGCTGGCTGGCCCGGGATGTGCCCGGCTCCTGGTGGATACTGATTGTCTCCAGTGTCCTCCAGGGCATCGTCATGGGGCTGATGATGCCTTCGCGCGCCTCGATTATCCCCGAACTCGTCAAGCCGGAAGACCTGATGAACGCCATATCCCTGAACAACATGGGGATGAACTTCTTCCGTATTGTCGCCCCGGCGGCCACGGGCTTCATCATCGATGCCTGGGACTTCGCCGCCATCTACTACATCATGACGGCTTTTTACTTGCTCTCCACGGTGCTGCTCTTCTTCCTGCCGCGCACCCGCTCCGCCTACGCGCGGGGCGAGAGCGCCATCCGGGAGATGGCGGAGGGGCTGCGCTACATACGCGGCGATGCCACCATCGTCCTCATCCTGGGCTTCACCCTGGCCTGCACCATCCTGGGGATGCCCTATAACATGCTGCTGCCCCTGTTCACCGAAAATATCCTCAATGTGGGCTCCTCCGGCCTGGGGATACTCATGGCCGTCTCCGGCGTCGGGGCCATCCTGGTCTCGCTGGTGCTGGCCTCGATGTCAAATAAAAAGCGCGGCATCATGATGCTTATCAGCGGGCTTGTCCTCAGCGCGGCGCTCTACGCGTTTGCGATGAACACTAACTGGGGGCTGGCGCTGGTACTCTCCGCCCTGATAGGGCTGGGGCAGACGGGCCAGATAGCGGTGGGTTCCACGTTGGTACAGTACTACGTGGAACCGGTCTATCGGGGGCGGGTGATGAGCTTCATCATGCTGGGCTTCGGTGTCTCCAGCCTGGGGGTAGTCTTCGGCGGCGTCATGGCCGATACCGTCGGAATCGAATGGTCCATCGGCGGGCTGGCCCTCGCCCTGGGGGTGATAACTCTGGGCATGCTCCTCTTTTCTTCCCGCCTGCGTAAGCTGGACTAGACAGCCGCTGATTGACAGCCCCTCCCGGAACTCTTAGAATAGCTTATCCCCGTCGGGAGGAGAACGCTTCGTTGTACCAAAAAGTAACCCTGGAGAACGGCCTGCGCCTGGTCACCGCCGCCATGCCCCACACGCGCTCGGTATCCATTTGCTTCTACATCGGGGCCGGTTCCCGCTACGAGACCGACGCCCGGGCGGGCATCTCGCACTTCATCGAGCACATGTGCTTCAAGGGCACGCCGCGGCGGCCCACCTCCGGGGAAATCTGCACCGTCATCGAGGGGGTGGGCGGCATCCTCAACGCCGGCACCGATAAAGAGCTGACCATCTACTGGTGCAAGGTGGCCCAGCTGCATTTCGCCCGCGCCCTGGACGTGCTGGTGGATATCCTGCTCAACTCCTCTTTCGACGCCGCCGAAGTCGAAAAGGAGCGACAGGTCATCTTCGAGGAGATTAATATGTCCCTGGACGCCCCGCCGCAGCGGGTGGGCATGCTCATCGACGAGCTTCTCTGGCCGGGGCACGCCCTGGGGCGGGATATCGCCGGCAGCCGCGAGAGCGTGGCCGCCATCAACCGCCAGCAGATGCTGGAATATCTGGCCGGATTCTACCAGCCGGGCAACGCCGTGCTGGCCATCGCCGGGGATATCCGCCACGACGAGGTCGCCGCCGCCGTGGGGCGGGCCGTGGCCGGTTGGAAACAGGGTAAACCTCGCCCCGAGTACGCGCCCTACCGGGAGCCGGAAAAATTACCCCGCCGGGTGATTATCGAGCACCGCGAAACCGAGCAGACGCAGCTCTGCCTGGCCCTGCCGGGGCTGTCCATCACCCATCCCGACCGCTTCAAGCTCGACCTGCTCAATATCGTCCTGGGGGAGGGCATGAGCTCGCGCCTCTTCACCGAAATCCGCGATAAGCTGGGGCTGGCCTACAGCATCCAGAGCTACTCCGAGCACCTGCTGGATACCGGCGCCTGGACTATCCCGGCGGGGGTGGATGCGGCCAACCTCAGGGTGGCCCTGAGCGCCATCCTCCGGGAGCTGGCGCGCCTCAAGGAGACCGTACCGGAGGCGGAGCTGGCCAAGGCCAAGGAGCTCTTCAAGGGGCGCATCCTGCTGCGCATGGAGGACAGCCGCAGCGTGGCCGGGTGGATGGGCGGGCAGGAAATCCTCACCGGGCGTATCCTCACCGAGGACGAAGTCA
>DAOUEH010000069.1:0-4107 GCA_034430635.1 Dehalococcoidales bacterium
GGCGTAATCGAAGCCTTTAAGGGTCATACGCTCCAGCGGCGTATCCAGGAGCCGCTCCAGGGCACGTATTTTATCGGTATCGGCGCTGGTCACAAAGGTCAGCGCGTCCCCGTTTTTCTCCACTCTTCCGGTGCGTCCGATGCGGTGGATATAGTCGTCGGTGCTTTCGGGCATATCGTAGTTGATGACGTGGGAAATGCTCAAGACGTCGATGCCGCGGGCGGCGATATCCGTGGCCACCAGGATTTTAATCGAGCCGTTGCGGAAGCCCGTGAGCGCCGCCTGTCTCTGGTTCTGCGATAGATTCCCCTGCAGCGAAGTCACCCTGTAGCCGGCCCGTACCAGTTGCTGGGCCACGCGTTCGGCGCGGTGCTTGGTGCGGGTGAAAACGAGCACCGAATCCGTTTTGGTCTGGTTGAGAATTTCCTTGAGTAAAGTCGTTTTAAGGTGCTGTTGTACCGGGTAAATGGCGTGGGATACCGTCTTCGCCGGTAGCTGGCGGTCGATTTGCACGGTGACCGGGTCGTGCAGGACTTCACTCACCAGGCGCCGGATACCGGCGGGCATGGTGGCCGAGAAGAGCAGGGTCTGGCGCGGGTTCATGATGCAGGCCAGGATATTGCGGATATCGGGTAAAAAGCCCATGTCGAACATGCGGTCGGCCTCGTCGATGACGAGGATTTCCAGGGCGGATAAGCTGATGCTGCCTTTCCAGAGATGGTCGAGCAGGCGGCCGGGGCAGGCCACGACAATTTCCACGCCGCCGCGCAGGGCCCGTAGCTGCTGGTCGATGTTGACACCACCGTAGACGGAAATGCCTTTCACGCCGGTCTTGCTTCCCAGGCCGTTGATAACCTCGCAGGTCTGCTCGGCCAGCTCCCGGGTGGGCGAGATTATCAGGGCCCGAACGCGGCCTTGCGGGCTTTTCAGCAGGCGCTCCAGTATTGGCAGCACGAAGGCGGCCGTCTTGCCCGTTCCCGTCTGCGCCAGCCCGATAACGTCGCGGCCCTGCATAATGGGGGGGATGGCCTGCTCCTGGATTGGTGTTGGTATGGTGTAGCCGAGCGCACGTACACCGGCCATGATGCTCGGGTGTAGATTAAAGGTTTCGAAATTCATGTAACTCCTTGAATAATGTGGGTAAAGAGCCCGAACCGATAGGTCGGTTGGCTCAAATCATGCGGAATAGTGGACGGACTTTGCCTGAAAAATAATCGGATGACCTCCCTTATAGAAATCTAGTTAGAGTTCGGGTCATCCAATACTTAAGAAGAACCTATGTGCATAGCTTCTGAGAAGCTGGTTACAACCTAAACTTAAACTCAACATAAGTATACCATAAAACTGCGGTCTTGGCAATAAAAACCTCCGGTGACGGGGCTTTAACCAGAATCCGGCGGCCTGACGGCGGCTAAAAGCGTCTATTAGCATCAACCGGACACATTGACACTTGCTAAAAGTTCTATTTTGGTGTATGATTTAGTCATAGTTCCTGTTTAGGTTAATATCGCTTTCTTGAAGTCCCCTTGGTTAGCATCAAGTATTGGATGGCCCGAACTCTAACTAAATCGTTAAGAGAGGAGGTCATCCAATGACTTTTAAGGACAAGACCCTCGAATGTTCCGACTGCGGAAATACCTTTACCTTCAGCGCCGAGGAACAGGAACAGTTCCAGTCGAGAGGCTACACCAACGAGCCCAAACGCTGCCCCGAATGCCGTCAGACACGGAAGGCGGCGCGCTACAGCAACGGCGGTAACAGCTACAACTACACATCCGAACGTCAGATGTACCCGGCGGTATGCGCCGACTGCGGCAAGGAAACTACCGTACCCTTCGAGCCCCGTCAGGGCAGGCCGGTCTATTGCAGCGATTGCTTCCGTAAAACAAGAGCCGGCAGATAGGCTTTCCCTCGTCAATGAAACTGGCACGGGCTGGATTTTTATCCGGCCCGTGCCCGTCCAGGGCAACCAGGGTTCACCCCAAAGGAGGCAGCTATGATACCCAAACAGCCAAGACGGACTATGGATTTCGGCGAGCAGGACGAGAACTTCATAAAAAAACTCGCCGGAGACATTGGCTGCCATTACTCCAAAGCTAATGCACGTACGTATAACCTGAACAAGTTCAAGTCTAATGTTCAAGAAAAAAAGGGTATCTTCGCCTGGGTGCACAAAGAGGACAGGGACTATTTCTGGGTGGCCACGAGGAAAATCTGGGTGGAGAACGCCCGGGCCAGGGCGCTGGCCGGTAAAAAGGTATCCGGGATAAAGTGCTTGCCCCGAGATACCCAGCGTGCCCAGGACAGCGTCTGTTTCGATATGAAAAACGATTATCAGAACACGGTGATGGCACTGAGCCTCATCAATAAGGCCCGATAGGCTCGGGAACCAGGCCATCGGCGCCGCCACCAAGGTAACGATTATCTAATTAAAACAATATCGTGTAAATGGAGAAGTAAAATGAAAATACTTCTTGTCTATCCACGGTATCCGGATACCTTCTGGAGCTTCCGGCACGCCTTGAAGTTTCTATCCAAGAAGGCCTCCTTTCCTCCCCTGGGGCTATTAACCGTGGCCGCCATGCTCCCCGAAGCGTGGGAGAAGAGACTGGTGGATATGAACATCAAAGCCCTGAGCGATGAAGATATTGCCTGGGCCGATTACGTCTTCCTCAGCGCCATGGTGGTGCAGGGCGATTCGGCGCGGGAAGCTATTGCCCGCTGTAATGAGCTGAATACCAGGGTGGTGGCCGGCGGCCCGCTTTTCACCACCGGACACGAAGGTTTCCAGGGGGTCGACCACTTCGTACTGGGTGAAGCCGAAACGACCCTGCCGCGCTTTCTGGCCGACCTGGCCGCGGGGTGTCCCCAGCCCGTCTACGCGTCCGGGGAACGTCCGGATATAAGCCGGACGCCCGTGCCGATGTGGTCGCTCATCAACATGAAGCACTACTCGGCGATGAGCCTGCAGTACTCCCGGGGCTGCCCCTTCGACTGCGATTTTTGCGATATTATCGTGCTCAACGGCCATAAACCCCGGACCAAGGGCAGTCAGCAAACGCTGGATGAGCTGGAGGCGCTGTACCGCCAGGGCTGGCGGGGCAGCCTGTTCATCGTCGACGATAACTTCATCGGCAACCGGAAAAAGCTGAAGGCTGAGACCCTACCGGCGATGATTGAATGGTCAAAGCGGAGAAAGTACCCTTTCCTGTTCTTCACCGAGGCGTCCATCAATCTGGCCGATGACGAAGAGTTGATGGAGCTGATGGCCGAGGCCGGTTTTAACCGGGTCTTTATCGGCATCGAGACTCCCAACGAAGACAGCCTGGTGGAATGTAATAAAGTGCAGAACCGGAACCGCGACCTGGCCGCCGACGTGAAGAAAATCCAGAACTACGGCTTCGAGGTGCAGGGGGGCTTTATCATCGGCTTCGATAGCGACCCCCTCTCCATCTTCAAGCGGCAGATAAACTTCATCCAGAAGACCGGCATTGCTACGGCCATGGTCGGCCTGCTCAACGCCCCCAGAGGGACGAAACTCCACCAGCGGCTCAAGAAGGAAAACCGCCTGCTTGATAACTTCTCCGGCGATAACACGGATTTCTCCATTAACTTCATTCCTAAAATGAAATACGAAACGCTCGTGGCCGGCTATAAAAACGTCCTGGATACCATTTATTCGCCGCGCCATTATTACGAGAGGGTCGTTACGTTACTAAAAGAATACAAACCCCGCAAGACGGCCGGGATATCGCAGCTGCGGTTTAATCACGTCACCGGGCTTCTCAAGTCCTTCTGGTTTCTGGGCGTCACCAACAAGGGCCGGAGGTATTTCTGGAGGCTGATGATTTTAACGCTGCTGAAACGCCCCCGGTACTTCGCCCTGTCGGTAAACCTGGCCGTCTCGGGTTTTCACTTCCGCAAGGTAGCCGAAGGCTACAACAAAATAATACTACCTCTGCACCATCAGGGCGTATAGCCGGCCCCGGCCTATCTTAGAACATAGCCAGGGATATCGGCTGGTGACTATCAGTCCTCCCGCCAGTTCCAGTCCATGCCCCCTTTGAAAAAGCCGGCGTTCATCTGGTTGGAGATAAAGAGGTTGGC
>DAOUEH010000070.1:0-4154 GCA_034430635.1 Dehalococcoidales bacterium
GAGCTATTGATGGGATGGCATTAGGGTCAATATAGCTTCTCATCCCCCCTTTCCTGTATAATGCACCTAGAGGCTGTTATCATGACCGGACTTTCCGATTCGTTCCAGCGCCCCATCAACTACCTGCGCATCTCGGTAACCGACCGCTGCAACCTGCGCTGCGTCTACTGCATGCCGGAAGAGGGCGTGGCGCTGATGGCGCACGGGGATATCCTCAGCTACGAGGAAATCGCCACCGTCGTCCGGGCCGCCGCCGAGATGGGCATCAACAAGGTGCGCCTCACCGGCGGGGAGCCGCTGGTCAGGACGGGCCTGCCGCAGCTGGTGCGCCTGATTGCGGAGGTTAAGACCATCGACGATATATCCCTCACCACCAACGGCATCCTCCTGGCCCGGTACGCCGCCGAGCTCAAGGAGGCCGGCCTGCGCCGCGTCAACATCTCCCTGGATACCCTCCAGCCGGAGAGGTTCCGGCAGATTACGCGCTGCGGCGAGCTCGAAGACACGCTGGCCGGTATCGAGGCCGCCCACGCGGCCGGTCTGGAGCCGGTGAAAATCAACGTGGTCGTCCTGGCCGGGGTCAACGACGACGAGCTTACGGATTTTGCTCAGAAAACCATCAGCGACGGCTGGCACGTGCGTTTCATCGAGCACATGCCGGTCAACGGCGACGACTCCGGCCTGCTCAAGCTCGTCTCCGTGGCCGAGATGCGCCGCCGCATCGAGGCGCTGGGCCAGCTGGAACCCTGGAAAGCGGACGTGGGCAACGGCCCGGCCAAGTACTTCCGCCTGCCCGGCGCCACCGGCACCATCGGCTTCATCACGCCGGTGACGGAGCACTTTTGCTACCAGTGCAACCGGCTGCGACTCACCGCCGACGGCAAGCTGCGCCCCTGCCTCCTCAGCGAGGAGGAGATAGACCTGAGGGAGCCGCTGCGCCGCGGCGCTACCGCCGACGAGCTCAAGACCCTCATCGAAAAGGCCGTGGCCAGCAAGCCCAAGGGACACCGCCTGGCCGAGGGCCGCCAGCCCAAAGGGCGGCCATTTTCGCAGGTGGGCGGCTAGTAGAGATAATTCCCACACCACCTAAGAAGGGGGTGAGGTCTGATGGCTAATGTCGTCCTGGTGACGGACATGCTGCGGGGCTTCATGGAGGCGGACTGCCCCCTGTACTGCGGCGCCGCCGCCCGCCGCATCATCCCGGTGATTTCCCGAATTCTGGAGCGCGAGGTGGCGGCCGGCTCCAGGGTCTTTTTTATCTGCGACCACCACGACCCCGACGACCTGGAGTTCGAGATGTTCCCGCCCCACTGCATCGAGGGCACCGCCGAGACCGAGGTCATCCCGGAGCTGGCCAAATACCCCGGCGAGATTATCGCCAAGAAGCGCTACAGCGC
The DNA here is from genome assembly GCA_034430635.1 of Dehalococcoidales bacterium. Lineage (GTDB taxonomy): Bacteria > Chloroflexota > Dehalococcoidia > Dehalococcoidales > RBG-16-60-22 > DAOUEH01. The sequence goes on from DAOUEH010000070.1 coordinate 1,398, forward strand.
CTTCACCGGCACCGATCTTCTGGAAAGACTCCGCAAGCTCAAGCCGGATAAAATCATAGTCTGCGGGGTCTGCACCGATATCTGTGTCTGCCACACCGTGGCCGACGCCCGCAGCTACGACTACGAGGTGGAGGTGCCCGTGGACGCCGTCGCCTCCTTCGACGCCCGGGCGCACGCCTACGCCCTGGAGCACATGGAGAAGGTGCTGGGCGCCACCCTGGTAAGGGCCGCCCCCGCCGACCTGCCAGTGCCGAAATTCACCCCCGCCCCGGAGGTGCTCTCCGGCGAGACCGCCGATGTCTATTTCCCCCGCACCATCGAGATACTCAAAAAAGAGAAGCTCAACCCGGTGGCCACCATGGAGGTGTTCAGCTCGCGGGCGGGCATCATCTGCGGCATCGAGGAAGTCAAGGCCCTCCTTGACGAGGCCCTGCCGCCGGACAGCCGCGAGGTCTGGGCCCTGGGCGAGGGCGAGCCGATGGCGGCCGGGGAGGTGGTGCTGCGCATCACCGCCCCCTACCAGAGCTACGGCGTCTACGAGACGGCCATCGTGGGGACGCTGGCGCACGGCTCCGGCTGGGCCACGGCCGCCCGGCAGTGCTGCGACGCCGCCGGGGGCATCTCCATCATCAGCTTCGGGGCGCGCCACGTGCACCCGGCGGTGGCGGGCCTGATGGACTACGCGGCGGTGGTGGGGGGCTGTACGGGCTGTTCCAGCGTCAGCGGGGCGAAGCTGGCCGGGGTCACCGCCTCCGGGACGATGCCCCATGCCCTGATTATCATCGTGGGTGATACCGTCGAAGCCACCGTGTTGTTCGACAAGCACATGCCGCCGGAGGTGTCCCGCGTCTCGCTGGTGGACACCTTCAAGGACGAGGCCGAGGAGAGCCTGCGCGTGGCGGCGGCCCTCGGGAAGAAACTGGCGGCGGTGCGGCTGGATACCCCCCCGGAGAGGGGCCGGGTCACCGCCGAGCTGGTCAAAGAGGTGCGCGCCCGGCTCGACCAGGCCGGTTTCCCCAAGGTGGGTATCTTCGTCAGCGGCGGCCTCGACCCGGAGCGCATCGCCTATTTCATCGATAAGGGGGCGCCGGTGGACGGTTTCGGCGTGGGCAGCTATATCAGCGGCGCCCGCCCCATCGATTTCACCGGCGACCTCCACGCCGTCGAGGGCAGGCCCGTGGCCAAGCGGGGCCGTATCCCGGGTATTACGCCCAACCCGCGGCTGAAGCGGGTAATTTAAACAAGGGGGATATTATGTGGGCCTACATGCAGGCATACCTGGAATCCTGGTTCAATTTCTCCGGTCTGGGCGCCGGCCTGATGCTTATCGGCATCGCCCTGGCCATCGGCTTCGGGGCCGTCTGGCTCCTGGCGCACTGGCCGCCCCTCTTTAAAAAGCACTGGCTGTGGGCGGTGGCGGTATTCAGCGCCTTCTTTACCTTGCTGGCGATCGTCTTCGTCCAGATACCGCTGCAGTGGTGGCTGGGCGAGGGGTTCGGTAATGCCTGGAACCAGCAGACCCTCTACGACTGGCTGCTGCTGGTCGGCATACCGCAGATACTCGTTACCGGCCTGGTGCAGGAGGGCGCCAAGATGGTGCCCATGGTCGCCTGGTGGTGGCGCTCCGGCCGCAAGATAACCCCCCGCATGGGGCTGGCCATCGGGGCGCTGGCCGGGGCCGGTTTCGGCGTTTTCGAGGCGGTCTGGGCCCACAACCAGATATTCCTGTCCGGCTGGACGTGGAGCCTCGTCGGCAGCGATGGCCTGATTGCCCTGGGCGGGTTCTGGGACAGGTTCTGGGTGATAGCCTTTCACACCGGCATCTCCGCCTTCGTCGGCTACGGCCTGGCCAAGGGCAAAGGCTGGCAGTGCTACCTGATAGCCGCCGTGATGCATACCCTCATCAACTATATCATCCTGCCCTACAACAAGGGACAGATGACCTTCGGCCAGGTGGAAATCTACGTGGCCGTGGTGGCCGTCATCGTTACCGCCGTGCTGATGTGGCTGCGCTGGCAGGAGACGCGGGAGGAACCGGACGAGCCGGAAGCGGCGGAACCGGCGGAACCGGCGGAGACATCATAGCGGGCCGCCGTATATATGATAGCGGCGCCTGCCTGGTCAAGTGCCCCGCCCCCTGGAAGTAACCCGGCGCCCGGCGTTGCGTTATATATAATGGTAAAGGGAATGAAATGCCTTTAGGGAGGTACTTGCCATGAAAAAAGCCACCGTCCTCGGTCTTGTCATTATCCTCCTGCTGCTGACAGTCGGGTGTGATTACTTGAAACCCGCGGATAACGGGACGCCCGCCCCTGGCGGCGGCGAGGGGGCCGTTACCATCGACCTGACCTGCGACGATTTCACCTCGCAAAACCACATCACTAAAAGCGTCACGCTGGGCAAGTCCGGCTCGCTGACCGTGTCCCTGTGCTCCAACCCCAGCACCGGCTACCAGTGGACGGAGGCCGCCGCCATCAGCGCAACCTCCGTCATCCGGCAGGTCTCGTACAGCTACGTGGCGGGTACTGCCAACAGCGAGGAGATGATTGTGGGCGCACCGGGCCAGGACACCTGGGTCTTCGACCCCCAGAACACGGGCACGTCGACGATTGCCTTTAGCTACGGCCGCCCCTGGGAGGGCGCCGAGAAGGACGTCTGGACGCTGACCGTCAACGTCACCGTGGAATAAAAGTAAAGAACTGGCATGAAAGCATTACGCTGGTACGGCCGCCGCGATATCCGCTACGTGGACGCGCC
>DAOUEH010000071.1:0-3862 GCA_034430635.1 Dehalococcoidales bacterium
GTCGTTATGCACCTGATGATGAACTCCATCGAGTGGCTGGCGGCCTACTTCGGTATCCTCAAGGCGGGCGCCATCGCCGCCCCCCTCAACTTTCGCTTCATCAGCCGGCAGATTAAATACTGCGTGGACATCGCCGAGCCCAAGATAATGATTCTGGACGAGAGCTTTGCCGAGCGCGTGGCGGAGATACGCGGCGAGATGCCCACCATCAAGCACTATATCTATGTCGGCGAGAAGGTGCCCCAGGGCATGGAGGCCTACGGGGACGTGGTCGCCAAGGCCTCGCCCGTGCCGCCGAAGATAGAGCTTACCGGCGAGGACGAGGCCGGGCTCTATTTCACCTCCGGCACCACCGGCGACCCCAAGGCCACGCTGCTCTGCCACCGTAGCTTAGAGCACACCGCCGTCAACGAGAACTTCTCCCACCGCGAGACGCGCAGCGACTGCTTCCTGCTCATCCAGCCCCTCTACCATACCGGCGGCAAGATGCACTGGTTCGGCAGCCTCATCGCCGGCGGCCGGGCCGTAATGCCCACCGGCGGCGAGCGCGTTACTGCCCAGCTCATCCTGGAGACCATTACCAGGGAGAAGGTGACCATCTGCATGCTGCTGGTGCCCTGGCTGCAGGACATCGTTACCGCCCTCGAACGGGGCGACCTCAAGCTCGCCGACTACGACGTAAGCTCGATACGCCTGGTGCACTCCGGGGCGCAACCCATCCCGCCGGTGCTGGTGCGGCGCTTCCTCAAGTACTTCCCCGGCATCGACTACGAGGAAAACTACGGCCTCACCGAGTCCGCCGGGCCCTGCATGCACCTGGGGCTGGAGAACTTCCGCAAGCTCGGCTCCTTCGGTTACCCGCGGCTCAATCTGGACGCCCGCGTCATCGACGACAAGGGCAACGACGTCCCCCCCGGCGGCGTCGGCGAGATGATTATGCGCGGCGCCAACATCATGAAGGGCTACTACAAGAACCCGGAGAAGACCGCCGAGGCCCTCAGGGACGGCTGGCTCTATACCGGCGACCTGGTGCGCCAGGACGAGGAGGGCTTTATCTCCTACGTCGACCGCAAGAAAGACCTGATTATCAGCGGCGGCGAGAATATTTTCCCCGTCGACCTGGAGGCGACCCTCATCGGCCAGCCCGACGTCAAGGACGTGGCCATCATCGGCATCCCCGACGACCGCTACGGCGAGGTGGTGGCCGCCGTCGTCCAGCCCAAGGAGGGCGTCACCATGACCGAGGCGGACATGCGGGCCTACTACGAGCCGCTGCTCCCCAAGTATGCCTGGCCGCGCATCATCCTCTTCGGGGACGTGCCCCGCAACCCCACCGGTAAGATAGAGAAACCCAAGCTGCGCGAGCGCTACGCCGACGTGCGCTGGGACCCCAAGAAATAGGAGTAAAAAATGGATATCAAAGACTGTGCCAAATTTGCCAACGAGAACAACCCCTGCTACCTGGCCACCGTGGAAGGCGACCAGCCCCGGGTTAGGGCCCTGGGGATGTGGTACGCCGACGAGACCGGCTTCTATTTCCAGGCGCAGACGGTCAAGGCGCTCTACAAGCAGCTCCAGAAGAATCCCAAGGTGGAGGGCTATTTCTGCACCAAGGACTTCAGCCAGGTGATGCGCGTCTCCGGGAAGGTAAAAATCATCGAAGACCTCAAAATCAGGGCCAGGTGCATCGCGGAGAGGACGTTCCTCAAGAACTTCGGCATCACCCGGCCGGACGACCCCCTGCTGGCCGTGTTCCAGATATACACCGGCGAGGCCTATTTCTGGACGATGGCCGACAGCATGAAAGAGGCGGACTTGCCCAGGATCAAGTTTTAGGGAACCCGGGCGTCCTGTCTCGATAGGGGAACAGTAAAGCAGTATCGACCCCCAATACTAGAACTTTAGATATAGGCTGGACAACCCCGGTGTTATCGTATATAATTCTTACGTGGCGAAACTCGCAAAACAGTCTAGCTACGGAAAGCAGGAGTATCAGGCTACCCCTGCTTTTATTTTTTAATTATCCAAACTAGCCGGGCGGCCCATCTCCGCCGGAGACTTGCCCCCAGGTGAACATACTAACTGTAGTTTGAGCTTAGCAAGCTTAACTAGGAAAGGGGTGAAATGCTACCAGGAATATTCTGGATTGTCCCCGCTGCCGGGGTAATCACCATCATCTTTGCCATCTTTCTCGCCAGAAATGTGCTGAAGCGCCCCACGGGCACGCCCAAGATGAAGGAAATCGGCGATATCATCTTCCAGGGCGCCTGGGCCTTCCTAAAGCGGCAGTACTCTACCATTGCCATGTACTCGGTGGCCATTGCCGTCATCATCGGGGTGCTGGTGGGGGTGCTCGGCGGCACCGAGGTAGAGCTATCCGCGCTCGATATCGGCTGGCGTACCGGCGTCTCCTTCCTCGTGGGTGCCTTCTGCTCCGGCCTGGCCGGGTTCATCGGGATGTACATCGCCGTAAAATCTAACGTCCGCTGCGCCGCGGCGGCCCAGAAGAACCTCACCGAGGCCGTCAACGTGGCCCTGCGCGGCGGTGCCGTCTCCGGCTTCCTCATCACCGCCCTGAGCCTCATCGGCGTCACGGTAATCTTCTTCGCCTACGGCGGTAATAATAACCCGGATATCGCGCCGCATCTCATCGTCGGCTTCGGCTTCGGCGCCAGCTTCGTGGCCCTCTTCGCCCAGCTGGGCGGCGGCATCTATACCAAGGCGGCCGATGTCGGCGCCGACCTCGTCGGCAAGGTCGAGAGCGGTATACCGGAGGACGACCCCCGCAACCCCGCCGTCATCGCCGACCTCGTCGGCGATAATGTCGGTGACTGCGCCGGACGTGGTGCCGACCTCTTCGAGTCCACCGCCGCCGAGAACATCGGTGCCATGATACTCGGTATCGCCGCCTACCTGGCCACCGACAACATTGCCTGGATACTCTTCCCGCTCTGTGTGCGTGGCTTCGGCATGTTCGCCAGCATGATAGGCATCTTCTTCGTGCGCGCCAAAGAGAACGAGAACGCCATGAACGCCCTCAACCGCGGCTACTTCGTCGCTATCGGCCTTTCCGTTATCGGTCTGGCCTTTACGGTCTACTATATGCTGGATAACTGGTGGCTCTTCGGTGCCGGTGTTGTTGGTATCGTCGCCAGCGTCGTTATCATCTTCATCACCCAGTACTATACCGAGGCGCGCTACAAGCCGGTGCAAGAGATTGCCGAGGCCTCCAAGACCGGCCCGGCCACCAATATCATCATGGGGATGTCGGTGGGCTTCGCCACCACCTTCGCCACCGCCCTCGTTATCGGCGTGGCGCTCCTGGCCGCCTACGCGCTGGGGGAGCAGAGCGGCGTCCCCGGCGCCGGTGCCTTCGGGACGGCCGTGGCCACCATGGGCATGCTGATGACCTGCCCCTACGTGCTCTCCATGGATACCTTCGGGCCGATTACCGATAACGCCAACGGCATCAACGAGATGGCCGGCGCCGGGCCCGAGGTGCGCAAGATCACCGACCGCCTCGACGCCGTGGGCAATACCACCAAGGCCCTCACCAAGGGCTACGCCATGGTCTCCGCCGGTCTGGCCGCCTTCCTCCTCTTCCAGGCCTACCTGGACAGGGTCTCCTTCATCAAGTTCGGCGAGACGGGCCTCTATACCATCGTCGATATCGCCCGCATCGAGGTCTTCGTAGGGGCGCTGCTCGCGGCCATGATTGTCTACCTCTTCAGCGCCTGGGCCATCAAGGCCGTCGGCAAGACCGCCTCCAAGATTATCGAGGAGGTGCGCCGCCAGTTCCGCGAGGACCCCGAGATTCTCAACCCCAAAGACCCGGCCCACCCGCACGTGCCGGACTACGGCA
>DAOUEH010000072.1:0-1673 GCA_034430635.1 Dehalococcoidales bacterium
AGGTAATAGGCCGGGTTACCGTCTTGACTTCAACAACTGCCAGCTCCGGGTAGCTCAGGACGACCACCGCCGCCGTGCCCGTCCCGGCGACTCTGTCCACCGAGATATCGGCGCCGGCAATCAGGCGCGGGTTCGTCACATCCCCCATCCGCACGACTTCCCCGGCCAGCTCCTTCTGGATTTGGATGGCCGCGGCGGCCGTCATCCGCCAGCCGTGACGGGCGTTTACCTTCATACTGAGATTATAGAGCCATACCGGGATATTGGCAACCCGCCCCTCCGCCCCATCCGTGTTATCTATTCCCACCCGAGCCGCCCTCGTAGCATCAGCGGCTTAGTCCGTAATAGTCCCCCACCATCCCCCTCATCACCGGCGGCTTAGCCCACGGTAATAGAACTTGTGTTTCAATTGGCACTGGTGATAAAATAGTACCGAGAGGTAAGACGGCCATGTCTTCAGATGCCATCATCGTCAAGGGCGCCCGTGAGCACAACCTGAAAAACATCGACGTTACTATCCCCCGCGACAAGCTGGTGGTGGTTACCGGCGTCTCCGGCAGCGGCAAGAGCTCGCTGGCCTTCGATACCATCTACGCCGAGGGGCAGCGCCGCTACGTGGAGTCCCTCTCGGCCTACGCCCGCCAGTTCCTGGGACGCATGGAGAAGCCCGACGTGGACTACATCGAGGGGCTGAGCCCGGCCGTCTCCATCGACCAGAAAGGCCCCAGCAAGAACCCCCGCTCCACGGTGGGCACCGTCACCGAGATTTTCGACTACCTGCGCCTGCTCTTCGCGCGGGTGGGGCACCCCCACTGCCCTCAGTGCGGGCGGGAAATTACCGCCCAGACCGTACAGCAAATCGTGGACGCCGTGCTCAGGCTGCCGGAGGGCTCGCGCATCATGATTCTGGCCCCGGTCGTCCGCGACCGCAAGGGGGAGTACCAGTCGGTCTTCGACGACCTGCGCAAGTCCGGCTACGCCCGCGCCCGCGTCGACGGAGAAGTCCGCGAGCTGACCGAGGAAATCCGGCTGGACAAGTATAAAAATCACTCCATCGAGGTCGTCATCGACCGGCTCGTCGTGGGGCAGGGCGGCAACCAGAGCCGCATCGCCGACTCGGTGGAGACCGCCCTCAAGACCGGCAACGGCATCGTGCTGGTATCCATCATCGGCGGGCAGGAGCAGCTCTTCTCGGAGCACCTGGCCTGCGTCAACTGCGGCATCTCCCTGGGCGAGATTGCCCCGCGCAGCTTCAGCTTCAATACCCCCTACGGCGCCTGCCCGGTCTGCACCGGCCTGGGCTACAAGCAGGAAATAGACCCCGACCTGGTCTTGAATAGAAATTTATCCGTCATGGAGGGGGCCATCCTGCCCTGGCAGTCGCACAACTGGTACCTCTGGCGCGTCGAGCCGCTGGCCCGCAAGAACTCCTTCTCCCTGCACACCCCGGTCAAAGACCTCACCGAGGAACAGGTCAACATCCTCCTCTACGGCGAGGGCAAGCAGAAGACCTATCGCAACCGCTTCGGGCGCACCGTGCGCGTCTCCGACGGCTACGAGGGCATCATCCCCAACCTGGAGCGGCTCTACCGGGATACGGAATCGGATTACTCGCGGCAGAAGATAGAGCGTTACATGGTCTACAGGCCCTGCCCGGCCTGCGGCGGGCGGCG
>DAOUEH010000073.1:0-9014 GCA_034430635.1 Dehalococcoidales bacterium
ACGGCGACGTCGTCGTCGGCCGCAAAGATATAAAAAAATTGATGGGCGGCCCCCATAACACCATGGGCGTCATCGAGGTGGAAGACCCCCGCGGCCTGGGGATGGTGGAGCTGGCGGACGACAGGGTCGTCAATATTTACGAAAAGATGGTAAAACCCCCCACGAGCCTGGCCAACGCCGGGCTCTACCTCTTCACCCCCGAAATTATGGATATCATCGCCCGCACGGAGAAATCGCCCCGGGGCGAGTACGAGATTACCGATTCTCTGAAGCTCCTGATAGCTACCGGGGCCGGGCTGCATTACCACCGGCTCGCCTCCTGGCTGGACGTGAGCTACCCGTGGGATTTACTGGCCGCCAACGAGGGCGTCATGGCCGGGATGAAGCTGGAGAACCTGGGCCAGGTGGAGCCGGGGGCCGTCCTGCAGGGGCCGGTGGGCATCGGCAGGGATACGATAGTGCGCTCCGGCAGCTATATCGTCGGGCCGGTGGTTATCGGGGAGGGCGGCGATATCGGCCCCAGCTGCTTTATCCGCCCCGCCACCGCCATCGGGGACGGCTGCCGCATCGGCGCCGCCGTCGAGGTGAAAAACTCCATCATCATGAACGGGACGAAAATCCCCCACCACAACTACGTAGGCGATAGCGTCATCGGCGAGAGGTGCAACCTGGGGGCCGGCACCAAGATTGCCAATTTAAGGCTGGATAAGAAGGACATCAGGGTATCCGGCGTGGATACCGGCCGGAGGAAGCTGGGCGCCATCATCGGCGACGACGTGGAGACCGGCATCAACTGCTCCATCAACGTCGGCAGCATCATCGGCGGCGGCTCTTTCATCGGGCCGGGGGCGGTGGTCAGCGGCGTGGTCCTGCCGGGTTCAAAGCTATATTGAGGGGTGGTCTATGAAACAGGCGATTGTACTGGCGGCGGGGGAGGGGCAGCGGCTCCGGCCCTTCACGGTAAACCGTCCCAAGGCGATGCTGGACATCGCCGGCAAGCCCATCCTCCAGTTCGTGGTGGAGGCGCTGGCCGGCAACGGCATCCGGGAAATCTGCCTGGTGGTGGGCTACCAGAAGGAGCACGTCTACGACTACATGGGCTCCGGCGAGGACTTCGGCGTTAATATCGAATACGTGACCCAGGCGACGCAGCTGGGGACGGCCCACGCCCTGCTGCAGGCTAAAGACGTGGCCGCCGACGAGTTCCTGGTGCTGCCCGGCGATAACCTCATCGAGGCGGCCACCCTGGCCGATTTCATTCCGGCGGGGCCGGACGCCGTCCTCGTCAAGCGCTCCAGCGACCCGGTACGCTACGGCGTGGTCAGCGCCGCCGGCGGCGAGGTCAAGGCCATCGAGGAAAAGCCCGAGGAGGCCGGCGGCAACCTGGTCAATACCGGTATTTATGCCTTTAAGAAGGATGTCTTTGAGTATGCCGGGGACGTGCTGGATATCCCGGACGTCCTCAATGCCATGATTGCCGGGGGGCGTATTATCAAGGCCATCGAGACGGAAGACACCTGGCTCGACGTGGTCTACCCCTGGGATATTATCAGCCTCAATAACGCCATCCTCGGTAAAATCGAGGCGAAACACGGCGGCACCATCGAGTCCGGCGTGACCATCAAGGGGCAGGTCGCCGTCGGGGAGGGCACCGTCCTGAGGCCGGGCACCTGTATCTACGGCCCGGCGGTCATCGGGGCGGGCTGCGATATCGGCCCCAGCGTCTGCATCATGCCGGCCACCTCTATCGGCGATAACGTCTGCATCGCCTCCTTTACCGAGGTGAGGAACAGCGTCATCGGCGGCGACGTCACCATCGGCCCGGGCGGCATCATCGCCGATTCCGTCATCGCCCGCGGCTGCCGCATCCGGGGGCGCTTTACCGCCGCCGGGGGCCACAGCGAGGTAACAATCAACGGCGAGGGCCCCTCCGGCAGCGTGGGAGCCATTATCGGCGAGGACTGTGACATCGAGAGCGGCGTCACGGTACAGCCGGGGGCGGTTATCGGCAACGGCTGCCAGATAAAGATGTCCAAAATTGTCAGCGGCCGCCTCCCCGACCGCAGCCTGGTGTATTAGCGAAGGAACTGGGAAACTGATTTAGTATGTGCGGCATTGTTGGTTATATCGGCGCCAAGAAGGCGCCGCCGGTGCTGCTCGGCTGCCTGAGCAAGCTGGAGTACCGGGGCTACGATTCCTGCGGCATCGCCGTGGCGGCCGGAGACGGCCTGGAGGTCTATAAGGATGCCGTGCGGGTGAACGTCCTCTCGCGGACGCTGCCGGAGCTTCCCGGCACGGTCGGCATCGGTCACACGCGCTGGGCCACCCACGGCGAGCCTTCCCGGGTCAACGCCCACCCCCACGCCGACTGCCAGGGCCGCATCGCCGTCGTCCACAACGGCACCATTACCAACTTCCACCAGCTCCGGGAGCGGCTCACGGCGGCGGGGCACAACCTGGTTTCCGAGACCGATACCGAGGTCCTGCCGCACCTCATCGAGGAGTACTATCAGGGCGATTTCGTGGCGGCGGTGGAGCTGGCCCTGGCCGATATCGAGGGCGCCTACACCATGATTGCCGTCATGGCCGGGGAGGACAAGCTGGTGGCCGCCCGCAAGGACAGCCCCCTGATTATCGGCGTCGGCGACCGCGAGAACTTCATCGCCTCCGACGTGCCCGCCCTGCTGGACTATACCGGCCGGGTGATTTACCTGGAGGACGACGACATCGCCGTGGTCAGCGCCGAAGGCGTCAGCATCAGGAACCAGGGCGAGAGCGTTACCCGCCCCGAGGACAAGATATCCTGGAGCGTGGCCGACGCCCGCCGGGGCGGCTACGAGCACTTCATGCTCAAGGAAATCCACGAGCAGCCCCGCGTCATCCGCGATACCCTCACCGGCTATATCGCCGCCGGGGAGCCCGTGGCGGAGCTCATCGGCACCGAGGACGACCGGCTGGAAGAGGTGCTCATCCTGGCCAGCGGCACCTCCTATCACGCCGCGCTGGTGGGCAAGTACATCATCGAGGGCCTGGTGAAGGTCACCGTGAGGACGGAGCTGGCCTCGGAGTTCATCTACAGCGGTCACGCCACCGCCGGGAGCCTGGGCATCGTCATCACCCAGTCCGGCGAGACCCTGGACGCCCTCAAGGCCGCCAAGCGCCTCCGCGAGCTGGGTGGCCGGGTCATCATCATCACCAATGTCGTCGGCTCTACCGCCAGCCGCGTCGCCGACCACACCATTTTAACGCAGGCGGGGCCGGAAATCAGCGTGGCGGCCACCAAGACCTTCATCGCCCAGCTGGTCGCCCTTTACTGGCTGGCCCTGCCCTACGCCCGCGTGGACGTGAGCCGCCTCGACGAGCTGGTCATGGAGCTGCGGCAGCTGCCGGTGAAGGTGCAGCAGGTGCTGGACAACGAGGCGGCCATCGCCGCCGAGGCCAGCCGGCTGGCCGGCTTCGAGAACGCCTTTTACATCGGCCGGGGCATCAACTACCCGGTTGCCCTGGAGGGGGCCCTCAAGCTCAAGGAGATTTCCTATATCCACGCCGAGGGCTATGCCTCCGGCGAGATGAAGCACGGGCCCTACGCCCTGCTGGGGGCCGATAAGCCCGTCGTGGCCGTGGTCGCCCCGGACAACACCCACGAGGCCATTATCACCTCTATCAAGGAAATCAAGGCCAGGAAGTCGCCGGTGCTGGCCCTGGTCGCCGAGGGGGACGATACCATCGCCGACCTGGCCGACGCCGTCATCACCGTGCCCCGCACCGACCCCCTGTTCTCGCCGGTGGTCAACGCCGTCGCCCTGCAGCTGCTGGCCTATTACGTGGCCAGGGAGCGCGGCTGCCCGGTGGACTTCCCCCGTCACCTGGCCAAGACCCTCACCGTGGAATAGTCTCCTACCCGCGGGCGATACCCTCTGGGTTGGCGATGTCCGTTGTGGTACAATAATCTATTATGGCTATCAAGACGGTGGCCACCAATCGCAAGGCCTTCCACAACTATAATATCGGCGAGAAGTTCGAGGCGGGCATCGCCCTCACCGGCTCGGAGATAAAGTCCGTCCGCGCGGGGCGCGTCTCCCTGGGGGATGCCTACGTGCGCCCCGACAGGGGCGAGCTGTGGCTCCTCAACGCCCACATCGCCCGCTACGAGGCAAGTAGCTACATGAGCCACGAGCCCCTGCGCCCCCGCAAGCTCCTGCTGCACCGCAAGGAGATAACCAGCCTCACCGGCAAGCTGGCCGAAAAGGGGCTGACCCTGGTGGCCACCCGGCTCTATATCAAGGGGCGCGTCGCCAAGGTGGAGATTGCCCTGGCCAAGGGCAAGAAGCTCTACGACAAGCGCGAGGCCATCAGCCGGCGCGAGGCCGCCAGGGAGCTGGCCCGGGCCACCAAGAGCCGCTGAAATATGGTAAAATATCAATAGGGAGGTAGTGTAAGCTATCCCCCGAAACTTTACGGGGACGCGTGGTTTCGACGGGGGAAGTACATTACAGGTTTGCAGGCTGAGGTGCCGCTCCCTCATTAAACTGGCGGCAAAACATAAATGCAGAACCTGAAATGGTTGCAGCCTAACATATAGACTGCCATCCAACCCGGCCTTACCCTGACGGGCCGGGATTGGGTGCCGCAAAGTCGGGGTGCCGCCGCCCCCACGCCGGTAAGGGAGGCGAAAGATTTATCGGCTGGCCCGGCTCAACTCGGTCGGTTGAGGTAAGCCGGGTAAGACTAAAGAGCCGACTAAGCCTGTAGCACAGCCTGGATGGCTTCTTCTGGACGGGGAGTTCGACTCTCCCCCGTCTCCACCAGAAACACAGACGAGCCATTGAGAGGCTCGTTTAAGATACGGATATCAGACCCTTCACGCGCAGCCGCCACCTGGAAGACAGGTCTAAATGGCGGTTTCGGCTTTACGGCGACAATCAGATTGTGCTTTGTGTCGATATAGACAGCATCCAACTACACTAACCCCAGCCCGGCAAGGACTTTTTCACGGTCACCCAGACTACCGACAATTCTTCTCTCCGGCTTGGGTGCGACTTTTATTACTGTCGGTGTCGCCAGAATCCCATCACGCTCCGCCAGCTCCGGTTTGGCAAGAATATCTATTATCTCGAGGGAGTACTGGCCGCCGAACTTATCTTCCAAAAGAGCCTTCAGGTCTTGAATAGCCTTCGTTGAGCTCTTGCTGCTATCAACCACGTAAATCTTAAGTTGTATCATGATATTCGCCCGTTAAGTTAGCGTCGTCCCATTTAAAAATCCCTCTGGTGATAGTAACAATCTGGTCACTGCCGAGCGGTTTTCTCAGAAGCTCGAAGTCTATCTTTTCCTCGGCGGCCCTCTTCAGCTGGTCCGTAAACGCTGCGTGGAAAGCGGTTACAATGTAAATAGGCACATCCCTGTCTATTGCCCGCAACTCTCGCAGTGTTTCCACGCCGTTCAGGCAGGGCATATTGAGGTCGAGGTAGATTAAATCGTATTTCTGTTTCTTTAACTTTTCAATGCCTATCTCTCCTGATTCGGCTGTCTCCACCAGGTATCCGGTATCCTCCAATGCTACGGTAAACGACTTCCTGATGCCGGGTTCATCATCAATCACCAAGATACGTTTCGTCATAATGTCTCCTCCTGTCCGTTTTTTATCGGTAGCGTAATCTTAAAGGTCGTGCCCAGGCCGGGTTTGCTTTCGCAGGTAATGTCGCCACCGTGCGCGTTAATGATATTGCGGCTTATGGTAAGCCCTAACCCCGTTCCCTTTCCAACCGGCTTGGTGGTGAAGAAGGGGTCGTAAATTTTGGTCATTATTTCGGGAGCAATACCCCGGCCAGTGTTAGCCACGGTAAGATTGACACAATCCCCGTCCGGGTGAGCTTCAATTTTAATTTCTTTTTTCTGACTCTCCTCCACGGCATCCAGGGCATTAGTGAGCAGGTTGAGGATTACCTGCTGTATGCTGCCTACTTTTACCCATATTTGCGGATTGTCTTCAGGAATATGCGTGGACAACGAAACCTTTTCTTTCTCGATGCGGTATGACAGGATACTGACAACACGCTGAATAATCCTGGCCAGGTCCTCACTCTGAAACGCTTCTTCACCATCTTGCTCCGAGTGCGAGAAAGTCAGGAGATAACTGACGATTTCAATACAGCGCCCGGTTTCAAGTTCGATATCCTTCAGGAATGAATATCTCCGGTCTTTTTTATCGGTTTTTTTCAAACAGTAACTGCTAAAATTAAGTATGGCCATCAGTGGATTATTAAGCTCGTGGGCAATGCCGGCCGCCAGTGTGCCTACGGCACCCATTTTTTCCGCCTGTATGAGCTGGGAATGGGATTGCGCTAGCCGCTTGTAAACCTCCCCTAGTTCACTAAACGAATTTTCAAGTGACTCCTCAGCATTCTTGCGTCCGCTAACTTCTTTTTTGAGTTGCCTATTAACCGTGTTTAGTTCGTCCGTACGCTCTTTTATCAGTTCCTCGAGGTGCTCACGGTATTTCTTCAGCTCTCCCTCCACCCTCTTGTGTTCTATAGCATAGAGAATGGAACGTTTCAGCAAGTCACCGTCTATCTGGCCTTTGACCAGATAATCCTGCGCACCCTTTTTAATTATTTCCATCGCCAGTATTTCATCTCTCAATCCGGTTAACACAACTATGGGCACTTCTGGCACCTGGGCACATATCTTCATTAGTGAGTCCGTTCCCTGAGAATCCGGTAGCATAAGGTCCAGCAAGATAACATCGACCTCATTCTTGGCCAAGTACTCCAGCCCCACCGAAATTCGGTCGACATAACTTGATTCCGCCTCGAAATCATGACTATTAGCTTTAGTCAGTATCTCCTGTATATGGTTAACGACGGAGACGCTGTCCTCGATTAGCAAAATTCTGATAATTCCATATCCCATTATTTGTACCTCTGATTGTGTCGAATTTTCCTTCTCCTAGGCGAGCGTGGCGAGCCCTTTTCTTGCCAGCAGCCTGGCTACCCGGCTCAAGATTTCCGAAGGGTCGGCGGGCTTGGCCAGGTAGTCGTCAGCCCCAACCTTTACCCCGGTATTTCTATCTATCTCGTGGGCCTTGGCCGAGCACATCAGGATGGGCAGCACGGTGGTCGACGGGTTCGACCGCAGGCGGTGGCAGATTTCAAAGCCGTCCATGCCCGGCAGCATGACGTCCAGGATGATGAGGTCGGGTTTTTCCTCCGTCACCCGGCGCATCCCCGTCACCCCGTTTGAGGCCGTGATTACCTGGTAGCCCTCACGCCGCAGGGAGTAGTCAACAAGCCTTGAGGCTATCGGGTCGTCTTCGATAATTAGAATCTTCTTGTCCATTAGTCTCTCCTCCTTTGCCGTCCAGCGGCAGGGTAAAGCTGAAAATGCTGCCTTTGCCGGCCCGGCTCTCTGCCCAGATATGCCCACCGTGGGCCTCGATAATCTGCTTGGATATATAAAGTCCCAACCCGGCGCCGCCCCGGACCATCTTTGCTTCAGCCCGGTAGAACCTTTTAAAAAGGTGCGGAATGGACTCCGCCGGGATGCCGGTGCCCCGGTCGCTGACCTGGATGAGCAGCTCCTGGCCCCGGCGTTCTTCCGCCCTAACGGTGACCTCGCCGCCGGGGTCGCTGAACTTGATGGCGTTGCCGACCAGGTTGATGATTACCTGCCTTAGCCTGCCGCTGTCGGCCTGTATCTCGGGCAGGTCCTCCGGAATTTCTTCCTTGAGGGTGATTTCCTTGTGGCGAACCAGGCTCTTGAATATACTGACAGCGTCGGCAATGGTGTCCCTGACCGGTGTAGGCCGCTTACTGATCTCGAACCTTCCTGATTCCAGCTGCGACATATCCAGCAGGCTGTTAATTATGTTGCCGAGGTACTGGCTTTCCTGATCAATAATCTCCAGGAATTCCTGCCGGGTCTCCTTGTCCGGCACCTGGCTGCGGAGAAGCAGTTTGATAAAACCGCCGATTGAATGCAGCGGGGTGCGCAGTTCGTGGGAGACGTTGGAGAGGAATTCGGTTTTCGTCTTGTCAATCTGGCGTATCTTCTCCTCGACGGCCTTACGCTCGGTAATGTCATGTAGCGATGTGAGGTGGGCGAATTCATCGTTCCACACCGTTTCTACAATACGCATTTCGGCG
Organism: Dehalococcoidales bacterium; assembly: GCA_034430635.1. Classification (GTDB taxonomy): domain Bacteria; phylum Chloroflexota; class Dehalococcoidia; order Dehalococcoidales; family RBG-16-60-22; genus DAOUEH01. The sequence goes on from DAOUEH010000073.1 coordinate 8,145, forward strand.
ACAACTATGTCACCTGGTTTGCGGATAATTTCAACCTCCGTTGTAGCACCTGATGTAATTGGAAATCCGAATTGCTTCCCCTTAATGGCATCACTTTTTCTACCGAAGAGTAATTCTGCTGCCGGGTTCACATACTGCACTATTCCTTGGCGGTTAATGACGATAATGCCATCTGAAGCATCGTCTACCACCTTGTGGAAATTTGACATACTATCCCACAATCGCTTCTCGATACGCTTCCGCTCGGTCAGGTCTTCCACTACCTCGATAAAGCCATCCGTCTTGCCGGTTTTATCCCTGGTCAGGACAAATAGAATCCGCGCAGGAAAGCGTTTACCATTCTTCCTGAGCTTATCTTCTTCGCAAGAGACCTTCCCCGTCTTTCTGAGATTATCAATGATACGCCGCAGTTTTCCGTCTGTGGCCGATTCACCGGGGAAGAATATTTCTATATTATGTTTGCCTATAATTTCTTCGGGGGTATAGCCGTAGATTTTGCGGGCTCCCTCGTTATAGGCAATAATATTACCATCGAGGTCGGCGGCAACAACGGCGTGTCCCATTAGATTCTCCAGCAGAGTGGATAGAAAATCCGTGTCCTTGCCAAGTTCCTTTATTTGCTTTCTAAGCAGTTGTTCACTGCAAATCTTGACTACCATATTACTTTTGTTCTCCGCATAAACTACCGGAACCATGCAATGTAAATTCACGGCACTACTTTTCCGTGCGGGATATTGGTATTTTGTACTTGTTTAAAAATGCAAGAAAATCATCCCGATATATACGATAATGACCTTTGGGAAGCCTGAAAGCTGATAAACGTTTTTCATCAATCCAGCTAAGTACCGTTACTGTGCTAACCCCGCAGTG
>DAOUEH010000074.1:0-2106 GCA_034430635.1 Dehalococcoidales bacterium
CCAGCATCCCCATGGCGTGGCCCTCTGCCACCCCGCCGTGATTACCGAGGCTATCGACTCCGCCCGCGTCTTCGCGCAGACCGCCGACGATGTGATGATGCAGTTCGCCCTGCCCATGTACCACCAGTTCGGCCTCACGGCGGTGCTGCTGGCCTCCATCCATACCGGCAACACGGTAATCGTGGTACCGGGGACGGGGCGCTCCATCGCCAGCTTTATGGAGACCGTGGAGCAAAAGCACGGGACGATATACATGGGCGTCCCCTATATCTACTCCCTGATGATAAACGTCGCCCGGCATGAGGGAATCCGGCACGATATCAGCTCGCTGCGGCTCTGTGTCAGCGGCGGCGCCCCCCTGGAGCCGGTCGTCGTCCGCCTCTTCAAGGAGTATTACGGCCTGAATATCATCGATGTCTACGGCCAGACGGAGACGGTCTGCCACATCACCTGCGCCCCCATCGACGGCAGCGGCCCGCCCGGCTCTTCCGGCCGGCCCCTGCCCTGCTGGGAGATAAAGATATTCGACGCCAACGATAACGAGCTGCCCCCCGGCGAGGAGGGGGAAATCGTGACGCGCGGGCCGGTGATGACCCGCTTCTACAACCAGCCGGAGGCCACCGCCCGCATCATGAGAAACGGCTGGCTGCATACCGGGGACATCGGCCGGCGGGACAAGGACGGTTTTCTCTACATCACGGCGCGGCGGCGCCGCATGCTCATCCTCAAGGGGCAGAACATCTTCCCCGACGACATCGAGGAAGTCTTGCTGGCCCACCCCCGGATAGCCGACGCCAGGGTCATGGGGGTTATTGATATCGTCCGCGGCGAGACGGTGCGCGCCCTGGTCAAGCTCAAGCCGGGGGAGAAAGTCACCGAGGCGGAGATTCGCCAGTACTGCCAGGGGCGCCTGGCCGACTACAAGCTCCCGCGGGAGGTCGTCTTCGTGGATGTGATGCCGGAGGCGGTGCCGCTCTGGAGACGTTCGCCGGGCCTGGAGGCCGCCGATATCAGCCTGGAAGGCGGCGCCTAGACCACCACGTTGAGGGCCGCCGGCAGGACGCGGAAACGCGCCGGAACGTGGCCCAGCGGCTCGCCGTCGGCCTGCAGCGGCAGCCTCCCGTCCAGGGGCTGTATCTCTATCTCTTTCGCCCGCTTCATCATGACCTTGGGATGATTGAGGTGCGTCCCTTTATAGATGCGCGGCAGCGACCGGAGCAGGTCTGGCTTGGAGATATCGCCGATGATGAGCACGTCGAGGAGGCCGTCGTCCAGGCGGGCATCGGGCGCCGTGAACATGCCCCCGCCGCCATACTTCCCGATGTTAACAATGACGGCGCAGGCGCGCATGTCCACCTTCTCTCCGTCCAGCTTCAGGGAGATATCCCGATTGCGGTAGGTGAGGACGGTGGTCAGCGCCCCCAGCAGGTAGGCGGCCAGGCCCCCCAGGGCCTTGTACTGCCGCTGGTTGGTGCGGCGGACGATTTCGGCGTCGAAGCCGGTGCCGGCGATGTTGACGAAGAGCCTTTCCACCTGGTGGCCGTTACGGGCGTACTCCAGCACGCCCAGGTCGACGGTAATCTTGCGGGGCTGGAGAAAGCGCCGGCAGGCCTCCTCGCAGCGGCGGGGGACGCCGAGGGTGCGGATGTAGTCGCTGCCCGTCCCGGTGGAGACGATGCCCAGGGCCGTCCCGTTGATGGCGCCGGAGGCGTAAAACCCGTTGACGACCTCGTTGATGGTGCCGTCGCCGCCGACGGATACCACCAGCTCGTAGCCGTTGGATACCGCCTCGCGGGCCAGCTCGGTGGCGTGTCCCGGCGCCTCGGTCATTTCGTGCTCGAAACGCAGACCGTGCCCCCGGAACATCTCCATGATGCGCGGCCAGATGCGCCCGGTTTTACCGGCCCCGGCGGCGGGATTGACGATAACCTTGGCAAACGATGACTTCAATACGGTCCTTGGTGTGTACCCGTGTGTCTCCCGGTGCAATATCCGACGTATCATACAACAAGGTAACCCAAAAAGCAACAATACCTAGACTTCTGATGTATCGTAAATACCCGTTAGCTCCACTCGCCGGCCCCCGTCCAGACGCGCGCCAGCTCC
>DAOUEH010000075.1:0-8204 GCA_034430635.1 Dehalococcoidales bacterium
ATTAAGGCGCTGGCCGATGATGGCATCGACGATGCTGGCCCCCAGCACGAAGCTGCCCACGGGCGCGACGCTCACCCCTTCCGGCGGGTTCATCTCATCCTCAAGAGTCTGCAGCAGCCCGTGCATCTCCTCCATGGAGAGGTAATGCACGCTGAAGGAGACGCTGGCGGTGAGGCGGTCGGCGGAGAGGAAGCTCTCGCGGTAGGCCTCCGGGGTGCCAGCCAGGATGGCGTCAATCTGCGCCTGCGGGGGAATCACGCCCCCGGTGGCCTGGGTCACCAGCGTGGCCGGGCTGGCCGCCATGATAAGCTCGGGGTGTTCGGCGATGGCCCCGGTCTGGTACTCATCGAGCCAGCTTAAGATTTCCGGGCTGGCGATATCGCTCTCGGCCTCGATGAGGAAGTTGAGCGTCCCGCCGGTGCCCAGAATCTCGCGCAGCTCCCGCAGCTCCATCAGCGCCGGGGTGTCCTGCGGCATGAGCTCCTGGTAGTCGGTATTCGTCGGCAGCCAGTGGTCGACGATGCCGCCGCCGACGGCGAAGACGACCGCCACGATGAAAATCCATAACGTCTGGCCGACGGCCAGTTTCCCCACGCGCCCCAGGATACGTTCGATACGGCCGCTGGCGGCCACGGACTCGTCCTTGAGCTTCTTTATCGGCACCCGCCGGTCGCCCAGGTGGACGATGGCATGGAGGACAAAGAGGCTGACGATGAAGCTGATGACGATGCCGACAGCCAGCATCATGCCGAAGTCTTTTATCATGGGGACTTCGGAGATGTAGAGGGTGATAAAACCTATGATGGTAGCCAGCAGCGCGATGCCGACCACCGGGAACATCCGGGAAGCCGAGGCAACGATGGCCTGCCCGACGCTCCGGCTGCGGGTGAGCTCCTCCTGGTAGCGGTTGTGGAACTGGATGGAGAAGTCGATGCCCAGGCCGATGAGTATCGGCAGCACCGCCATGGTGGTCATCGTCACCGGCACGGAGAGGTAGCCCATCAGCCCGAACGTCCACAGGGCGCTCAGGCCCACCATGAGCAGGGAAAGCAGCCGCCAGCGCACCCGGAATATCAGCATGAGGATAATTATCATCACCAGCACGGAGAGGCCCAGCAGCAGGGTGATGTTGCCGCCGATGCTCTGGCTGATGGCATCCACCAGCTTGGAAGAGGAGACCACCGAGAAAATAGCCCTGTCCAGGGGATTGGAGGTAAAATACGCCTCGATATCCTGGCTGGCCCTGAGGTTCTCGTCGTCGCTCAGGCCGCCCTGGGGGGTAACGATAATCAGGGCGTGCCACGGGTCGGGGACGAGCGGGGCCAGCGCCGGGCTGATATTGCCCTCGGCGTCATAGAGGACGGAGGCGACGAAGGCCGGGTCGTCGTAGGAGGGCAGCCCCGCCTCCATTTGCGCCGCCCGCAGCACGTCCAGGGGGCTTGAGATGGCGCGGTAGCGCCCGTCGGCGGCGAACTGCGCCTCGAACTCGGCCAGGATAGCCAGGTTGGCGGGCGAGAAGATATCGGCCAGCCGCCCGGTGAGCAGGATGCTGATGGGCTCCCCGCCGAACTCCGCCTCGTAGCGGGCCGTATCCCGGGCTATCTTGGCCTCCGGCGATACCAGGGCATCGAAGCCGGTATCCGTTTCCAGCATGGTGATGCCGGGCACCGCCGCCGCCGAGAGGGCCACGGCGATGACGATGAACAACCAGGAGCGGCGCACCACGAAGCGCGCCAGCACCTCCGCTATCCTCCTCACGCGGCGATACCTCCGCCCGTCTGGCTCATGATATTCTTATAAAGCATGCGGGCCACCTCGGCGCCCTTCTCCAGCTGCTCGCCCGTCAGGCCATCGAGGAGGCGCTCTATCTGGAACTGCCCGGAGAGCCACAGCTTGTTGATGAGCCCCTGCCCGCGGGGGGAGAGCGTGGCGATAACCAGCCGGCGGTCCTGGGGGTCGGTCTGGCGCGTGACCAGGCCCTTCTTCACCAGGTTATCGGCGATGCCGGTGGCCGTGGAAAGGGCGACATCGAGCTCGGCGGCGATGGCGCTCATCCGGCTGGGCCCCCGGGCGTGCAGCACCAGGAGCAGGCGCAGCTGGGCCACCGTAAGGTCCAGGGAAAGCCACTCCACCGGGACGGCGATGGGTATGGCGTTGAAGATGTCTCCGGATAGCTTCACAATTTCCTGTACTACGGTCTCTTTATTCCGGGACATACCGTTAATTACCTCCCAATCAATAATTACTACTTCTATAATATTTCGTATGCACCAAAGTATATTTTATACCCGTGCCCCCTTTTTGTCAACTCACAAAATCATCACCGTTTGACCGGCGGCCTGGCCCGGTGCTATGATACGGGCGAAAACACACCGGGAACCGGCTCCAAAGCTGTAATACCTAAACCCGCGCGGGCACGGTATGCAGCCGGTGGGCGTAAGGCCCCGACGTTGCCACGGGAAACGGTGGCAATTCCCGCCATTGGAAAGGAGGCATCATGGTTCGTGCCAGATATTCTATCACTCTATCGTTCCTCACTGTTTTATTTCTTGTCTTCATCACGTTTTCCGGCCCGTCCTGCGGCACCCCGGCCCCAACCCCACTGAGTATCTTCGCCGCCGCCGGTGCCAGGCCCGCCCTCGACGAGGTCTGCCGCCTCTACGAGGCCGAGTACGGGGCCGGGGTCGAGGCGGCCTACGGGGGCGGCGGCGAGGTGCTCTCGCAGATGGAGCTTTCGCGCTCCGGCGACATCTACGTGGCGCCGGAGCAGAAATTCATGGAGACGGCGGTGGCCAGGGAGGTGGTCATGCCCGATACGGTGACCGCCGTCGCCTGGATGGTGCCGGTTATCGCCGTGCCGGCGGGTAACCCGGCCGGCATCCAGACCCTGGCCGACCTGGCCCTCCCCGGCGTGCGGGTGGCCGTTACCCGCGGCGAGACGACCCTGCTGGGGAAATACGCCCCGGAAATTTTCGATAAAGCCGGGCTCGCCGATGAAATCGGCGCCAACATCGTCACCGAGGCGGCCCGCCCCGATAGCCTGCTCACCATGCTCGTCATGGGCCAGGTGGACGCGGGCATTATCTGGAACTTCTACGCGGTGCAGGCCTCGGACGATATAGAGGTAATCTATCTTTCATCGGAGGAGCTCACCGGCGTGGGGGAAATGCGCGCCGCCGTATCGGCCTTCACCGGGGACGAGGCGCAGGCCCGCCGTTTCCTGGCTTTTCTGACCTCGCCGGAGGCCAAAACGGTCTTTCGGAACCTGGGTTACATCACCAGCCAGGAGGAGCTAGAGCACTACTGGCCCTGAAACCGGTATTATACGTCTGAAAACGCCCGGCGAAGGGCCTTTCCGGGGGCCCGGCGGGGGGCTATTTGGCCCCGTTTTTACCGGAATTCCGGGTTGGGAAAGCCCGAGTGGAAATGTAGATGAAGTACTGGTAAAATAATCTATCATTATTATTGACAAAACTGCTTATAAATTATATGATGTAGTACCTTATGCAATAAATCTGGTATCATAGATAAATTGTGGTTACCAGCAGCTTAGAACCGGGAAGTCCATATTTTAGAAAGGAGCAATCATTATGAACCATTTCAAGAAGATTCCCCACATGCTGGCGGTCGCCATACTCTGCGGCATCCTGATATTTACCGGGGTCTACCTGGTAACCTCGCCCGCCCCCAAGGCGACGGCAGCCAACACACCGGCCGCGGTGACACTGACACCGGCCGAAGCAACCAACCCCATCAAAACGCAGCACACCCTGACTGCCACGGTAATCGACGCCACCGGCGACCCGGTGGCCGGTACCGAAGTTGAGTGGATTCTCAATCGTTTCCCGGCGGCGGTTGGCGATATCGTCCAGGTCAGTAATGGCGATAAGGTCGATAATTTCTACGCCATGTCAACCACCAATTCCGCCGGTCAGGCCACGGTGACCATCACGGCCACGCGGCCCGGCGATACGGATGTCACCGCCTTCGTCCCCGCTATTACGGATGCTACTAAACACAAGGCGTTCGCCGTAAAGCACTGGGTTGACGTAGACGTCGACTGGCCCGGTGACGATGTTAACAAGATCGGCACCGACCACCCCATGACCGTCATGGTCTTCAAGGCCACCGACGGCACACCTCTGGCTGGCATCGACATTACCTGGACAATCACCGATGACAACCCCAACGCCAGGTTCCAGGGGCTGAGCACCGCCATTAACACCACCGCCTCGGTGACGGATGCCGCCGGCGAAGCCACCATAACCCTGCAGCAGGTAATCGCGGTAGCCGGCGAGAATACCGTCCACATCGAGGTCAGCCAGGCCGGCATACTGCTCTTCCAGCACGATGCCGTCAAGAAATGGCTGTCGCCTTCGCTGGATATCTCCAAGACCGGCCCGACCACTGCCGAAATCGGCAGCACCGTCACATTCACCATTGCCGTAACCAACGACGGCGATGAGAGCGCCAACGGCGTTACCGTGGTCGACCAGATTCCCAACGGCCTCAGCTATCTCGACTCCACGGCGGCCGGCGTCGTCGCCGGTAAAACCGTCACCTGGAACCTCGGGAACATGGCCGTCGGCTCCATCAGCCGGATAACGGTCACCTTCACGGCAACCCAGAAAGGCACCTGGACCAACCGGGCTACCGCTACCAGCACGGAAGGCGCCCTGGCCACAGCCACGGCGGATATCCAGGTCACCGGCGAGGCCATCCTCGACATCACCAAGACCGGTACGGCCTCCCTGGAGCAGGGCGAGCAGGCCACCTACACCATCACCGTAACCAACAACGGGGTAGCCCCCGCCGCGAATACGGTAATCACCGATACCATCCCCGTTGGCCTGAGCTACGCCAGCTCCGTCCCGGCGGGCACCGTTTCCGGCCAGACGGTCACCTGGAACGTCGGCACGCTGGCCGTTGGCGCCAGCACCACGGTAACCCTGACCGTCAACGCCGATACCGTCGGCAACTTCATCAATGCCGCCGTAGCCACGGCCACGGACACCGCCAGTGTCACTGACACCGCCGATACGGAAGTCCTGGCACCGCCGCCGCCGCTGGTTCCCGATGTCTCCATCACCAAGACCGGCATCGCCACCCCGCTCTACATCAACCAGAACGGCGACTTCACCATCACCGTGACCAATAACGGCGAGACCGAGCTCACCAACGTCGTCGTTACCGATACCATCCCGACTGTCCTGACCTACGTTTCTGCATCACCCGCCGGCACTGTCGCCGGGAAGACGGTCACCTGGAACGTCGGTACGCTGGCCGTGGGCGCCAGCCGGACTCTCACCCTCCGCTGCATGGGCAACGCCCTGGGGAACTTTACCAACACGGCCTCCGTAACCTGCGCCGAGGGTGTCTCGGATACGGCCACGGCTACCGGTGAAGTCACCGCCAAGAGCGGCGTCACCATGCAGATAACGGATACGGTCGACCCGCTGCCGGTAGGCAACACGACCACCTACGAAGTCACGGTCACCAACCAGGGCCTGATAGCCGTCCATAACGCCGGCCTGTCCGTGTATCTACCCGACAGCGTCAGCTACGTCACCTCCACCGGGCCTTCGGCGGCCACCGTCGTTGGGCGGACGGTCACCTTCGCGCCGCTAGTTTCTTTCAATACTGGTATCACCGTCAACTTCACCGTGACCGTGAGAGGTGTATCCCCCGGTGACGTCCTCTGCCGCGCCACCCTGACCTACGACGAGTTCGACCTACCAATCGCGTCAGAGGAAGGCACCTCCATCTATAACCGCTAGCCGCCTTTAAGGCTATGGTAAAATAGACCGGATACCGGGGTCGGGGTTAACCCCCCGACCCCGGCTTTTTCGTTCGGGTATAAATCCTGTAGAATAGTAGTAAGATACCCTCTTATCAGCTTGACCGCTGGAATAAATATAGGACGTGGCAAGCCATGAAAATCACAATTGTCGGGGCCTCCGGCAACGTCGGCTCCTGCGCCGCCTTCAGTATTACCGAGCAGCGCCTGGCCGACGAGCTGGTGCTCATCGACGACCCCCGGCCGGACATGCTGGCGCTGCACGCCCTCGACCTCGACACCGCCGCCACGGGCCACGACATGCTGGTGCGGGCGGGGAAAGCGCCGGACCTGCGCGATACGGACATCGTCATCATCACGGCGGGCTCGGCCAAGGTAAGCCAGTCCCGCCTGGAGGTGCTCCCCCCCAACGTGACCGTCATGAAGGGCATCTGCGACGATATCGAACGCTATTGCCCCGGGGCGGTGGTCGTCACCGTCACCAACCCGGTTTGCCCCCTCAACTACGCCCTCTACCTCTGCTCCGGCCTGGACCGCCACCGGATTATCGGCTACTCCTATAACGATGCCATCCGCTTCCGCATGAGGGTGGCCGAGGCCCTGGGCGTCCCGGACAGCCGGGTGGAAGGGATGGTCATCGGCGAGCATGGCGACAGCCAGGTATACCTCTTCTCCTCGGTGCGGGTAGATGGCCAGCCCGTCACCTTCAGCGAGTCCATGAAACGCCGGATACGGAAGCAGGTGCCCGCCGGACAGGCGCTGCTGGGGAAGCTCCTCAAAAAGACGGGGCGTACCGCCGCCTGGACGACGGCGGTGGGGCTGGCCGCCGTCTGCCGGGCCATCGCCGGGGACACCGGCGAGGTAATTCCCTGCTCCCTGGTGCTGGACGGGGAATACGGCCTGTCCAACCTGAGCATGGCCGTACCGGCCGTCCTGGGGCGGGAGGGCGTGCGCCAGATTATCGAGCTTGAGCTGGCCCCGGATGAAGAGAGGCTCCTCAAGAAGTCTATAGACATTCTGGAACCGACCATGCGCTATGTGGAGGACTTCCTGGATGAGGCGGGCTACCGCCTCAAGAAGAAATAGCCCCCATATCCGGCAGGAGGCTTTATTTGGATAGCAGCCAGAGATTTAAGAAAATACTGGAGCCCGGCTACATCGGCAAGGTGCGTACCCGCAACCGCATGATAAAGGCGGCCAACGGTACATCCTTCGTCGAGCCGACCGGCTACATCGGCGAGCGGGCGCTGGCCTACTACGACGCCCTGGCCAGAGGCGGTGTCGGCCTGCTCATCGTCGAGTCCTGCGGCGTGGAGTATCCCCTGGGCGTGCAGCACCCGCCGGTGCAGTTCCACCTCGACGACGACAAATACATCCCCAGCTACGCCGAGCTGGTCAAGGTTATCCACAGCTACGGCTGCCCGGCCTTTATCCAGCTCCAGCACGCCGGGCCCTGGAATCCCACCGGGCTGCTGCCCAAGCGCGATACCAAGGCCGCCTCGGCCCTGACGCGGGAGGAACTGCCGGGGCCGGACTTCGACGTGCCGCGCGGGCTATCCCACGACGAGGTGCTGGAGTACATCGATATCTGGGCCATGGCGGCGGAGCGGGCGGCAAGGGCCGGCTTCGACGGCGTGGAAATCAACGGCGGCACCTGCCACCAGATTAATACCTTCCTCTCCCGCATCTTCAACAAGCGCCAGGACGAGTACGGCCCGCAGAGTACGGAGAACCGCTCGCGCTTCATCTGCGATATCGTGCGGGAGACTAAAAGGCGCGTCGGCGGCAGCTTCGCCGTCACCGCCCTGATTAATATCGCCGAGTACGGCCACGATAAGGGCACCACCATGGCCGAGGGCGTGCAGTTCGCCCGATACTTACAGGAGGCCGGGGTCGACGCCATCCAGTGCCGCGCCCACGGCTACGGCCACCGCGGCGGCCTCATCCAGCCCGACCGCGTCCTCTACCCCGAGCCGCCGGACTGGCTCCCCAAGGAGCTCGACTGGAGCCGCCAGGGGGCGGGGGCCACCGTACCCCTCATCGAGGCCGTGAAAAAAGAGGTGACCATCCCCGTCTTCGCCGCCTGCCGCCTCGACCCGGCGCTGGGCGAGATGTTCCTGCGGCAGGGAAAGATGGACTTCGTCTCCATGGTGCGCCGCCTGCTGGCCGACCCCGAGCTACCCAACAAGGTCATCGACGGCCGCCTGGAGGATATCCGCCCCTGCACCGGCTGCCTCTACTGCATGGACGTGCGCAACCGCAATCAGCCGCTGGAATGCCGCGTCAACGCCGCCCTGGGAAGGGAAAAGGAATACGTCATCAAACCCGCCAGGACCAGGAAGAAGGTCATGGTCGCCGGGGGCGGCCCGGCCGGGATGGAAGCGGCGCGGGTGGCGGCGCTGCGCGG
>DAOUEH010000076.1:0-1985 GCA_034430635.1 Dehalococcoidales bacterium
CCGCTGACCTCCACCTCGCGCATCCTCGACCCCAACATCGTCGGCGAGGAGCACTACCGCGTCGCCCGCGAGGTGCAGCGCGTCCTCCAGCGCTATAAGGATTTACAGGACATCATCGCCATCCTCGGCATCGAGGAGCTGAGCGAGGAAGATAAGCTATCGGTATCCCGGGCGCGGCGCATCCAGCGGTTCCTCTCCCAGCCGATGTTCGTCACCGAGGTCTTTACCGGCCGGCCCGGCAAGTACGTGAAAATAGAGGATACCGTGCGCGGCTTCGCCGAAATCCTGGAAGGCAAGTACGACGACCTGCCGGAGCAGGCGTTCTACATGGTGGGCGGCATCGAGGAAGTAGCCGAGGCAGCCGATAAACTGGGAGCGGAGGCCAATGCCTAGTCTCAAGCTGGATATCGTCACCGCCGAGCGCGTCGTCTACTCCGAGGAAGTGGACGCCGTCATCGCCCCCGGCGCCGAAGGGCAGCTGGGCATACTGCCCCACCACGCCCCGCTGATGACCATCCTCACCGCCGGCGAGCTGGTGGTGCGCAAGGGCGGGGCGGAAGACTCGCTGGCCATCTCCGGCGGCTTTCTGGAGGTGCGCCCCGACCGCGTCATCGTCCTGGCGGACAGCGCCGAGCGGGCCGAGGAAATTGATACCGAGCGCGCCGAGGCAGCTAAAAAACGTGCCGAGCAGAGAATTACCGAAAAGCCCGCCGATGCCGATATCGCCCGGAGCGAGGCGGCCCTGCGGCGCGCCATCGCGCGCCTTTCCGTAGCCGAGAAGATAAAGAGGCGCCGGAAGCTGTAAAGGCGTTACCGGCCTGAGGCTATCTTTAGCCTAAATACCCGCCGCCTTGATGACCTCCGGTACCAGCTCGTCCCACCCCAGGGGCATGATGTGCACCCCCTGGCATAAGGGCCTCACCTGCCGGATAATCCCGGCCGTAATCTCCACGGCCTTCTTCTTGCGGTCGTCTTTGGGCGTCGCGGCCATCTCATCAATGATGCTGTCGGGGACATTGATACCGGCCACATTCTCGTTCATGAACTTGGCCATAGTGGCGCTCTTGAGGATGACGAAGCCGGCGATAACCGGCACGTTGAACCCCGCTATCTGATTCATGAAGCTCTCGAACTTATCCGGCTCGTAGATGGCCTGGGTCTGGAAGAAGCGGGCGCCGGCCTCTATCTTCTTTTTCATCTTGATAATTTGAGGCTCGACCGGCTCCAGGGCCGGGGTCACCACCGCCCCCAGGAAAAGGCTCGGGCTGCTATCGAGCTCATGGCCCGACATATCGTGCCCATCATTAAGCGTGCTGGCCGCCTTGAGCAGCTGCACGGAATCCAGATCGTAAACGGGCTTGGCCTCGGTGTGGTCACCCATGATGGGATGGTCGCCGGTAAGGCACAGGACGTTTTCGATACCCAGCGCCCAGGCGCTGAGCAGGTCCGACTGGAGGGCCAGCCGGTTCCGGTCGCGGCAGGTAAGCTGGAAAATCGGCTCCAGATGCCGCTCGACCAGCATTCTAGAAACGCCCAGCGAGCCTACCCGCAGCACCGCGCTCTGCTGGTCGGTTACGTTGATGGCGGTCACATAGTCCCGTAATGTCTCCGCGTCATGGAGACAGTTATCGATATTGGCGCCCTTCGGCGGCCCGATTTCCCCGGTAACCACGAAATTTCCGCTGGCCAGCTTCTCTTTTAGGTTACTCATTAATCCTTCTGCTCCTTACTTATAAAGTATGCCTGCCTAATCCTCCCGGGAAATGGTGCAGTCCCCCGCCAGCGACTTGAAGGTCGCCGCCGCGCCGGCCATGGTCAGGGAGCGGGGGCGGCTCCACCGGGAGTTATTCTTGGGCTCCTGGTAGACCGCCATATCCTCCAGCTTGCCGAGCTCCTTGAGCCGGTCGTAGATAAGCTGCCAGCCGCAGTCCCGTGTCCGGTCCACCTCGCACTTGCCGTTCTTGGCGCCGCCGCAGGGGCCATTG
>DAOUEH010000077.1:0-5155 GCA_034430635.1 Dehalococcoidales bacterium
AAGGCCCTGGGGGTGGAGTTCATCGTCTCGTCCAACTCCTGCGGCAGCTTCAAGGAGGAGCTGCGGCCCGGCCACCTGCTGGTGCCCGACCAGATTATCGACCGCACGCGGGGGCGGGTAAGCTCTTTCTTCGGGGAGGGCATCGTCGCCCACGTCCCCTTCGCCGACCCCTTCTGCCCCGTCCTGAGCCAGGTGGTCTACCAGGCCGCCCTGGACGCCGGGGCGACCGTGCACCGGGGGGGCACCTTCATCGCCATGGAGGGCCCGGCCTTCTCCACGCGCGCCGAGTCACGGCTCTATAAGTCCTGGGGGGCCGACGTCATCGGCATGACGGTGCTGCCCGAGGCCAAGCTGGCCCGCGAGGCGGAAATCTGCTACGCCTCCATCGCCTGCGTGACCGACTACGACTCCTGGCGCGAGACCAACGAGACCGTCACCGTCGAAGCGATTCTCGCGACAATGCAGAGCAACGTGGACCTCGCCAGGGAGACCATTAAGCTGGCGGCGGGGCGCCTGCCGGCCAGGCGCGACTGCGCCTGTACGACGGCCCTGGCCATCGTGACCGACCCCAAGGCGATACCCGCCGCCGCGAGAAAGAAGCTGGGACTGCTCATCGGTAAATACGTAAAGAGCCGGGGATTATGACCGCATTCAATTACGATTGTCGTCCCACCGTCACCGGCAGCATGCCCCACACCGACCCGGTCAGGGCCGTGGCGTTGCTCAACCGCCATCTTAAGGACATCCCCACCTGGCCGCAGCTGCCGCAACGCTCGTTCCTGGAGAACATGTACGTCCAGTACGCCGAGGGCTTCCCCGGCGTGGTGGTGGACGAGGCGGCGAGGCGCATCTACGTGGCCACCGCCGGCGATTGCTCCCCCGGTCTGGAGGCGCTCTACCGGGCATTTCTGGAGGACGACGCGGCGGGATTCGGGGTGAGCCGGGAGCGCGCCGCCGGGCTATACGAGTTCCTCCGGCAGGACAATTTAAGCCCGCTGGCCGTCAAGGGCTGCGTTACCGGGCCGGTGTCCTGGGGCATGACCGTCCTCGACGAGAACAAGCGCGCCATCCTCTACCACGATACCCTCGGCGACGCCGTGCCCAAGCTGCTCAAGCTCAAGGCGGCCTGGCAGGAAAAGGAGTTAAAGAAGCTCTCCAAAAACACCATAATCTTCCTCGACGAGCCCTACATGGCCGCCTACGGGTCGTCGGTGGCCGCCGGGCCGTTCTCCTCGCCGGACAAGGTGGCCGCCATGATCGACGAGGTATTCTCCGGCATATCCGGCCTCAAGGGGCTGCACTGCTGCGGCAATACCGACTGGTCGGTGCTGCTCAGGACGCGGATGGACATCCTCAACTTCGACGCCTACAGCTACGCCGATTCGGTGGCCCTCTACCCCGACGAAATTAATAAATTCGTTAAGCGGGGCGGCTGCATCGCCTGGGGCATCGTCCCCAACGAGACGGGGCCGGTCACCAAGGAGACGGTGGCCGGCTTGCGCGACCGGCTGGAGGAGGCGATGGCCCCGTTCACCCGTAACGGCCTGCCCTTTAAAGAGCTGCTGGCGCAGAGCCTGATTATGCCCGCCTGCTCCCTGGCCCCCCTGAGCGAGGACGGCGCCGAGCGCGCCCTGGAGCTGCTCACCGGCCTCTCGGCGGAGATGAGGCAGAAGCTGTAGATAAATACCCCCTTTAGCGGTATAATGTCCTCATGCCCGGTACCGATATGATTCTGGTCGGCGTCATCGTCGTCGCGGCCACGGCCATGTTCATCTGGGGCAAGGTGCGCATCGATATCGTCGCCCTGTGCGTGCTGGTGTTGCTCTTCATCCTCCAGCTCATCACCCCGGAGCAGGTGCTCTACGGCTTCGCCAACCAGGCCACCGTCACCATCGCCTCTATGTTCGTCCTCAGCGCCGGGCTGGTGCGCACCGGCCTGGTGGAGTGGGCCGCCCGCCAGCTCGACCGTATCGCCGGGCGGACGGAGCTCCGCCTCATGCTGGTACTGAGTCTCACCGCGGCGATTCTCTCGGCCTTCATCATCAACGCCGCCATCGTGGCTATCTTCATCCCGGTAGCCATGGTACTGGCCCGCAGCCGCAAAATCGCCGCCTCGCGCATCCTGATACCGCTCTCCTACGCCAGCCAGTTCGGCGGTGTTTGCACCCTGGTGGGGACTTCCACCAACCTCATCGTCAACTCCATCGCCGTCAACCGGGGCCTGGAGCCCTTCGGCTTCTTCGAGTTCCTGCCCCTGGGGCTGGCCATGGTGGGGGCGGGCATGGTCTACCTGGCCGCGCTGGGGCACTGGCTCCTGCCGGTGCGCAAGGGTGAGGCCGAGCAGGTAGACCGCTACCGGCTGGCCGACTATTTAGCCGAAATGCAGGTGGGCGAAAAATCTAGCCTGGTGGGCCAGACCTGGGATGCAAGCAAGGTGGAGGGCGAGACCATGGTGGAACTGGCCAACCTGCTGCGGGGGGCCAGGGCCGTCTCGCGCCCCGCCCAGGTGGTCATCCGCCCCGACGACATCCTGCTGCTGCACGGCAACGTCGAGCAGATAATCGACATGGAAGGCAAGTACGGCCTGAAGATGCTCAAGGACGCCCGCGTCAGCGACCAGGAGCTGAGTGCCCACGACATGAAGCTGAGCGAGGTGCTCATCCCGCCCGACTCCAACCTCATCGGGCGCACCCTGCGGGATGCCGCCTTCTTCCGCCGCCACAAGCTTACGGTGCTCGCCATCCAGCGGCGCGGGCGCACCCTGCGCAACCGACTGGCCGATTTCAGGCTCAACGAGAACGATACGGTGCTCCTGCAGGGGCACAAGGACGACATCGCCCACATCATGAACTCGCCCAACGCGGTCGTCACCAACGAGCTTACCGACCTCTATTTGAGGAAAAACCGCGCCTTCATCGCGCTGGCGGTGCTGCTGGCGGTGGTCGTCCTGACCACACTAAACGTCATCCCCGTCATGGAGGCGGCCATCCTGGGCGCCGTGGCCATGGTGGTCACCCAGTGCCTCGGCATTGAGGAGGCCTATAAGGCCATCGACTGGAAGATAATCTTCCTCCTCGCTGGCGTCCTGCCGCTGGGTCTGGCCCTGGAGAGCAGCGGGGCCACGCTGTGGCTGTCGGAGCGTTTCCTGCAGCCCCTGGCCGTTCACGGGCCGGTGATGCTGCTGGCCGTTCTCTATATCGTCACCGCCGTGCTAACCGAGGCCATGTCCAATAATGCCGCCGCTGCCATACTGGCGCCGATTGCCTTCACCACCGCCGCGTCCCTGAATATAGACCCCCGCCCGCTGCTGGTGGCCATTACCTTCGCCGCCTCCACCAGCTTCGCCACCCCCATCGGCTACAAGACCAACACGATGATATTCTCGCCCGGCGGCTATAAATTCCTCGATTTTACCAAAGTCGGCGCCCCGCTCAATATCATCTTCTGGGGCATCGCCGTGCTCCTGATACCGCTCATCTGGCCATTTTAAATAGGTAAGGAACGTAACATGGAATGTAATATCGAGGCGAACCGGGCCGGCTGCAACTGTACCTACGAGCCCTGCCCGCGCAAGGGCAAGTGCTGCGAGTGCATCCGCTATCACCTCGGGATGCGCGAGCTGCCCGCCTGCGTCTTCCCGCCGGAGGTGGAGCGCACCTACGACCGCTCCTTCGAGCGCTTCGCCGCCCTGGTGCAGGGCGAAAGTGGCGGTAAAAGTTGATTTAGGCTATATTATTACTGATGAACAAATCAAAACGGGTCGCCTGGCACAAGCACCTCAAGGCGGCCAAGAAGCGTACGGAAAAGAATAAGGCCCAGGCCAAGGCGGCGAAATAGGGGCTGACCTGCCCGTAAGCGACGGCGCCGGCATGTCCGAGCTACCGGAACTGATCCAGGCTTTGCTCAATCCGCGGCTCTACCCCGACCCCCCCCGGCGGGTGGAGCTCTTGCAGACACAGATGTCCTATGTCCTCCTGGCCGGCGATTACGTCTATAAAATCAAGAAGCCCGTGAACCTGGGCTTCCTGGACTACACTACCCTGGAGAAGCGCCGGGCCCTCTGCCGCAAGGAGACCGAGCTCAACCGCCGCCTCTGCCCCGACGCCTACCTGGGCGTGGTGCCCATTACAATCTCGGCCGGTCACTATTCTATCGGCGGGGACGGCGAGGCCGCCGAATACGCCGTGAAGATGCGCCGCCTGCCCGGCGAGCGGATGCTGGACTACCTGCTGCCCCGCGGCAGGGTCACCCCCCGGATGCTGGCCGACGTGGCCGCACTCCTGGCCGGTTTTCACGCCGGGGCGGCTACCGGCGGGGAAATCGATAAAATCGGCGGCCCGGCCAGCGTGGTGCAGAACACCGAGGAGAACTTCGCCCAGACCGAGCGATACTTCGGCGAGATTATTACGCCGGAAACGTACCAGCGCCTCAAGCGCTACACGCGGGGCTTCATCAAGGCCAACGGAGCCCTTTTCCGTAAGCGCGTCGCCGCCGGGCGCATCCGCGATTGCCACGGCGACCTGCACGCCGCCCACGTCTGCTTCACGGATAAAATCTGCATCTACGACTGCATCGAGTTCAACGACCGCTTTCGCTACGGCGATGTCGCCGCCGAGGTGGCCTTCCTGGCGATGGACCTGGACCACTACGGCCGCCGCGACCTTTCGCAGAGTTTCGTGACGGCCTATATCGAAGCCAGCGGCGACGGGGAGCTGATGAAGCTGCTCGACTTCTACAAGTGCTACCGCGCCTACGTGCGCGGCAAGGTGGGCTGCTTCCAGTACGACGACCCCTATATCGCCGCCGCGGAGAAGGGAAAAATCCGCGATAGCGCCCGCGGGTACTTCCAGCTGGCCGAGTCTTATACTCACGACTCATCGGAGGCCTGAATGGCAGAGCCATTGTTAAAATACGTTAAGGATAATCTCAAGCCCCCTTTCCTGCTCATCACCTGCGGCCTGCCCGCGACGCTGAAGACCACCGTGGCCGCGCAGGTCGCCCGGCTTACGGGGTGTAAAATCCTGAGCACCGATGCCGTCCGGCGGGAGCTGCTGCCGGAGGCGGATATCTACGACGAAGCGGCTGCCGCCGACCCCGCCAAACGCGGGCGCGTTTACGAGGAGATGTTCCGCCGCGCCGAAAAGGAGCTGAAAAG
>DAOUEH010000078.1:0-1584 GCA_034430635.1 Dehalococcoidales bacterium
CTACCTCAAGCCACAATGCCTCCCCGAGAACCTGCCCATCACCAAAAAGGAGAAGGTCGCCGTGGTCGGCTCCGGCCCCGCCGGTCTGACCGCCGCCTACTTCCTGATTAAGAAGGGCTACGCCGTCACCGTCTTCGAGGCGGCCGGCACCGCCGGCGGCATGATGGCCTTCGGCGTGCCGGAGCACCGTCTGCCCCGCAAGGTCGTCAAGTGGGAAATCGACGCCATCAAGAAGATGGGCGTGGAAATCAAGACCGGCAGCCCGGTGAAGAACCCCGAAGACCTCAAGAAGAAGGGCTACAGCGCCGTCTTCATCGCCGCCGGCGCCCAGAACAGCGCCAGGCTCAACGTCCCCGGTGAAGACGCCTCCGGCGTCGTCCAGGCACTCTCCTTCCTCAAGGCCGTCAATACCGGTAAGACTCCGGCCGTGGGCAACAAGGTCGTCGTCGTGGGCGGCGGCAGCGTCGCCATGGACGCGGCCTCCTGCGCCCTGCGCCTCGGCGCCGGCAGCGTCCAGGTAGTCTGCCTGGAGTGCAGTTCCGAAGAGATGCCCGCCCAGGAAGAAGAAGTCCAGCAGGCCATCGACGAAGGCATCAAGGTGGACATGAGCTGGGGCCCCAAGGAAATTCTCGTAAGCTCCGGCAAGGTCAAGGGCGTCGCTATGAAACGCTGCACCACCTGCTACGACAAGAGCGGCCGGTTCGCCCCCGTCTACGACGATAAGGAGACCACCACCGTCGACGCCGACATGGTCATCACCGCCATCGGCCAACGGGTAGACCTCTCCTTCATGGGCGAAAGCAAGGTAAAGGCCACCAAGCGCGGCTCCATCGAGACCAACGCCCGCAGCCTGGCGACCAGCGTCGCCGGCATCTACGCCGGCGGGGACGTCGCCCGCGGCCAGGGCACTATGATTGAGGCCATCGCCGACGGCAAGAAGGCCGCCGTGGCCATCGACTGCTACCTGCGCGGCACCGAGCTACCGCCCGAGCCGCCGGAGCCCATCCTGGCCGACGTCGAGGAGCCCGCCTTCCAGTTCCACCTGAGGGAGTACAAGAAAGAAGAACGCTGCGGGACCACGGTCACCCCGGCGGCCAAGCGCAAGGGCAACTTCAAAGAGGTTAACCTGGGCTTTGCCGATAAGGAGACCTGCGTCACCGAGGCGCGCCGCTGCCTCACCTGCCGCTGCTCGGCGGTAAGGTACTAGGCGATACGATAACTCGAACCTGAGCCAGTGGATTCGGGGAGGGGGATGCGGGACACATTCTGTCTCCCCCTCCCCGGTTTTTTGTAATATGTCATTGCGAGGAGCGAAGCGACGTGGCAATCTCCGAGAAATGCCCTGTAAAATGATAGGGATTGCCGCGCCTTCCCTTCGGGAATGGCTCGCAATGACCAAATAACTGCTATCAAGGAGGTGGCTTATGAGCTGGGAAGAGGAATACAAGAAAAAGATAGTCTCGCCGGAGGAGGCCGTCAGCGTCATCAAGAGCGGCGACCGGGTCTGCTTCGTGCAGGGCAACGAGCCCCAGGCCCTGGGACTGGCCCTGGCGGCCCGCCTGGGAGAGGTCGAGAACGTGCTCC
>DAOUEH010000079.1:0-1668 GCA_034430635.1 Dehalococcoidales bacterium
CCATGATAGCTTTGGTAGCGGCTTCCTCGGAGTCGAACACGCGCGCCGGGCCGCGGTGCGTCATCATCTCCGGGGCCACCGCCGCCCGCTTGACCACGGCCCCCTCCGGGGCCAGGTTGCCGAAGAGCATCACCAGCCCGCCGGTGGGCGAGTGGGCCGTCTTCACGGAGCGGATGACCTCGCTGTCACGTGTCTTTACCGCGGCCAGGTTTTCCCCGACGGTCTTCCCGGTGACGGTCTTATTTTTCAGCTTGAGGAGCCCCTTGAGCTCGCCCATCACCGCCGGGATGCCCCCGGCCCGGTCCAGCACCTCGATGTGGTGCGGCCCGGACGGCCTCAGCTTGCAGAGGTAAGGGGTACGCCCGCTTATCTCGTTAACTCTGGTCAGCTTGAAATCGGCGTCCGCCTCGTGAGCGATGGCCATGAGGTGCAGCACCGAGTTACTGGAGCCGCCCAGGGCCATATCCACCGTAAAGGCGTTGAAAATGGCATCGCTGTTGATGATATTCCTGGGGCGGATATCCGCCTTAAGGAGCTTCATCACCTGCGCCCCGGCCTTCCGGGCCAGCCCCTGCCGCCGTGCGTCCACCGCCGGGATGGTGCCGTTGCCCGGCAGCCCCATCCCCAGCACCTCCGTGAGGCAGTTCATCGTATTGGCCGTAAACATGCCGGAGCAGCTCCCGCAGCCGGGGCAGGCGGCAGTCTCTATCTCATAGAGTTCCTCTTCCGTCATCTTGCCGCCGGTGACCGCCCCCACGCCCTCGAAGACGGTGTTGAGGTCGATTTTCTCACCGCCGAGATTTCCGGCCAGCATCGGGCCGCCGCTGACGAATATCGCCGGCAGGTTGAGCCGTAAGGCCGCCATGAGCATGCCGGGAATTATCTTATCGCAGTTGGGGATGAACACCAGCGCGTCGAAGGCGTGGGCCTCGGCCATAATTTCCACGGCGTCGGCAATCAGCTCCCGCGAGGGCAGGCTGTACTTCATGCCGCTGTGGTTCATGGCGATGCCGTCGCAAACGGCGATGGTATTGAACTCGAAGGGCACGCCGCCGGCCTCCCTTACCCCTTCGGCGGCCGCCTGGCCGATTTCGCGCAGGTGGATGTGCCCCGGCACGACCTGGGTATAGCTGTTGACAATGCCGACGAACGGCCTGTCCATCTCGGCGGGCGTGCAGCCCAGGGCATAGAGCAGGGAGCGGTGCGGCGCGCGCTCCACCCCTTTTTTCACGGCATCACTTTTCACTTGTCTCTACCTCGCTAACAGGTCTACTAAAAAAATAACCGTCCCTTGAGACGGACCGGAAAGGCCTGCTTTCAGCTTAAAAGCCCGTATCTAAAGATAGCACGGATGTACGTTTATTGTCAAGCTGAAAAATATACTGTATTGAGGCTATTTTATTATACCTCACCCCCTGTGGGAGTGGGAGCGCACCTTCTTCTCGTTCCGGTAGGAAGGGGGGAGGGGGTGGCATTTTCGGGCTAAGCTGCCGATGATGAGGGCGGCCTGGGTGGGAATAGATAACACCGAGGGGGCAGGGCGGAGGATGGGCTTAAATCTCCTTTATGCCACTTTTGCATATGCCTTGCCCGGCGCGCTGCAGACGGGGCACTTATCCGGCGCCTGGCCGGTGACGATATTGCCGCAGACCTGGCAGACGTAATAGG
>DAOUEH010000080.1:0-6883 GCA_034430635.1 Dehalococcoidales bacterium
TACGCATGAAGTCCGGTGAGGCACGCACCTGGCTGTGCTCTGCGGAGATAATCACCCTCGGCGGCGCCCCCTGCATGCAGGCCGTGGCCACCGACGTCACCGAGCACAAGCAGATGGACGGGGCCCTGCAGCAGAGCGAGGAGAGGTTCTCCAAGGCCTTCCACGCCAGCCCCGCCTCCATTTCCATCTCCACCCTAAAAGAAGGCCGGTTCATCGAGGTCAACGAGGGCTTCCTGCGGGACAAGGGCTACACCCGAGAAGAGGTAATCGGCCGCACCTCTGCCGAGCTCAATCTCTTCGGTAAAGAAGACGACCGGCAGAAACTCCTCCAGGTGCTCCAGGACGAAGGCCATCTCAGAAATACCCAGGTGGAGTACCTCACCAAGACCGGGGAGAAGCGCGTGGGGCTCCTTTCCGCCGAGCTGATTACCATTGAAAACGAACCCTGCGTCATCTTCATCAATACCGATATCACCAAGCGCAAGAGGGCGGAGGAGCAGTTGCGGCTGCTCGGCTCGGTCACGCAGCAGGTATCCGACGCCACCATCGTTACCGACCGCGACTTTATTATCACCTATGTCAACGAGGCCGCCCAGAACCTCCTCGGCTATGCCTCCGGAGAGATGCTGGGTAAAAAGCTGGGGTTCGCCAATGCCCGGCAGCCCTCCCCTAAGATGACAGAAAAGGTATCGACCATGGTTGCCGCCGGCCGGGTCTGGAACGGCACGCTGACCAAACGTCGCAAGGACGGCGCCACCGTCATCTGCGAATGCCGGCTCTCCCCGCTCTATGACGCCGACGGCGAGCTGCAGTCTTACATTGAGGTCCAGCGGGACGTGACCCGCCAGAGGGAGATAGAGGCCAAGCTCCAGGTTCACAAGCGGCTCATCGAAAGTATCCTGGCCACCATGCCGGGTGGGGTGCTCGTTATCGGCGAAAACGACCGGGTGCTGCTGGCCAACCAGTCTTTCCACCGGATTTTCGCTACCAGCCAGAGAGGGCTGAGAGACAGGACCCTCGACGAGGTCATGCCCGTAAACCAGCTAATCAATCTCTACCGGGCCGTGAAACAGGGCAAAAAGGACGACAGCACCCTGGAATTCAGAAAGCAGGTCAGCGGTCTGGAGAAGCTAATCGTGGCGCACGTCATCCGGATGGACGGGGGGCGCACGCTGCTTACCTTCACCGACATCTCCCAGGAAAGGGAGGAACAGGAGAAACTCTACCTCACCGACCGGCTGGCCTCGATTGGCGAGATGGCCGCCGGCCTGGCCCACGAGCTCAATAACCCGCTCACCGGCATCCTGGCGCTGTCCCAACTGCTCGTCGACAGCGAGCTCCCGGAGGAGCAGCGCGAAGACATCGAGTGCATCAATGTCGAGGCGAAACGCGCCGCCGAAATCGTCAAGAACGTCCTCCTTTTTACCCGCAACAACAACTACGAAAACGGCCAGGCCTCGGCCAACGAGGTCGTCAGGGACGTGCTCCGGCTGCGCGAGTACGAGGAAAAGACCGGCAACATCGAGGTGGTCACCAATCTTGAGGAAGACCTGCCCGCCGTCGCCATCGATAAATTCCAGCTGCAGCAGGTAGTCCTGAACATCATCTCCAACGCCGAGGCCGCTATCAAGGAGACGGGCCGCCCCGGCACCCTCAAGGTCACCACCGAGAAGTCCGGCCATTACGTCAAGATCTACTTTGCGGATAGCGGCTGCGGCATCAAAAAACAGGTTATGCCGCGCATCTTCGACCCGTTCTTCACCACCAAGGAAATAGGCAAGGGCACCGGCCTGGGCCTGAGCATCTGCTACGGGATAGTGGTCAAGCACGGCGGCAAGATTAGCGTCAAGAGCCAGGTGGACAAGGGCACCACCTTCACCATCAAGATGCCCGTTGCCGGTGAAATATAGAGAGGGAAAGGATATGGTTGTAGCGCCCGCCAAAGAGACGATTCTCATCGTCGATGACGAGACGACGGTACGGAGAAGTCTCAACAAGTGCCTTACCCGCAGCGGCTTCAACTGCGAGGAAGCCGGCAACGCCGGCGAGGCCCTGACCTATATGCAGAAAAACCCGGCCGACCTGGTTATCCTGGACATCACGATGCCGGGCCTGTCGGGGACGGAGCTGCTGGCGGAGCTGAAGAAGTCCTTCCCGGATACGGCCTTCGTCATGGCCACCGCCGTCGTCGAGCCGGATACCATCGTGCGCTGCATGAAGAACGGGGCGCAGGACTACATCACCAAGCCCTTCGACCTGGGCCAGCTGGTGGCCAATATCAAGCAGGTACTAAAAAAGAGAGACCTGGAGCTTCACCTCAAGGAAAAACGGCAGCTGCTGGAAGGCAAGGTGGAGCAGCAGTCCAGGGAGCTCCAGAACCTCTTCATCGACGCCATCGAGTCGCTCATCGGCGCCCTGGAGGCCAAGGACAGGTACACCGCCGGCCACTCGCGGCGGGTGACCAAGATAGCCGTGGATACCGGGCAGGCCCTGGGCCTTACCGGCGAGGCGCTGGAGAACCTGCGCTGGGCCGCCCTGCTGCACGATATCGGCAAGATTGGTATCGATTCCAGCGTGCAGAACAAGCCGGGCATACTCACCCCGACGGAATACGACTACATCCTGACGCACTGCAGCATCGGGCCGGGCATCGTGCAGCCGCTGGTCAACGATGAAATCGTGGAGATGATACGCCACCACCACGATAGCTACGACGGCTCCGGCCTGAAGCAAATCGTCTCCGGCGACGATATCCCCCTCGGCGCCCGCATCCTGGCCGTGGCCGATGCCTTCGACGCCATGACCTCCGACCGCCCCTACCGCGCCGCCATGCCCGCCGCCAAGGCCGTCGCCGAGGTCAAGCGCTGCGCCGGCACCCAGTTCGACCCCGCCGTGGTCAAGGCCTTCCTCAAGACCCCCATCATCAACTCCCTCAAGGCATAAGACCAGAGTTCATCTTCCCCGCACATTTCCCCCGCCCCACCCTGTCCATGTTATCTATTCCCACCCGGGCCGCCCAATTCATCCGCGGCTTATCCCTTGGTTTCCCCCACCCCGCCGGGGTATCTAAGAGGGGCAGAGCCCCTCTTTTTATTCCAATTCCCCCTCTCCTGCGGCACGCCTCGAAAGGTGCGGGGGATAAAGGGGGTGAGGTTATCAATCCCTCCGGTGACCATAGTAACCCCTTTTTGCCTTACCAATGGCCTATTTACACCCGCCGCGCACCATAAAATAATAGAATCATGGGAAGGTGTGCCCAAAAAAGGGTGGCCAGGATGAAACGTGAGAAAGGGATGACCCTGGTCGAGTCGGCCATCGCCCTGGCGCTGCTGGGCATTATCAGCGTGTCCTTCCTGGGCGGGGTGGCCGCGACCTCCTCGGCCCGCGCCACCGCCGACCAGCGGGCCTCGGCCAAGATACTGGCGGAGAGCGTCCTGGATACCGTCAAGAAACAGGAGTACGCCGTGGCCTACAACGTCACCATCCCGGAGGAGTTCGCCGGCTACAGCGCCGTCCTCGACGTGCAGGGCCTCAAGAACAGCCACATCCAGCAGCTCACCGTTACCGTCCGCCACGGCGAACGCGACGTGCTGGAGCTGCAGAGCTGGAAGGTGAACCGATGATACGCCGCATACTGGCCTTTATCCGGCGGAAACAGGCCGGCACGTCTCTCATCGAGCTGATTGTGGCCCTGGCGGTTACGGCCTCAATCGGCCTGGGGGCGGCCGTCTCCAGCGCCCAGGTACTCACCCAGACCTCCCGCAACGCCGACTATACCACCGCCAGCCGGCACACCCTCAACGCCGTCCAGTGGGTCAGCGGCGACGTGCAGATGGCCCAGACGATAGAGACGGAAGGGGCGACGGGCTTCCCGCTGACGCTGACCCGGATGACCTGGGACAACGTGGTCTACCAGGTGGTCTACGACCTGGAAGACGGCGGGCTGGTGCGCCGCTACTATATCGACGGGGAGGGGCCTTACCAGACCCTGGTGGCCGAGTATATCAACCCGGATGCGGCGCTTACCCACTGCTCCACGGACAACGGCGTCCTCAGCCTGACGATTACCGGCAGCGTCGGCGAGGGCGACCTGGTGAGCAGCGTGACCAAGGTGCGCCAGATTACCTCCCGGCCCAATCTCTAAACCGGTGACGATACCATGAGAAAGAAGTTCGCTAAAGACACGCAGGCGGGGCAGGCCCTCATCCTGGTAGTGGTCTTCCTGCTTCTGGGGGCGCTCACTATCGTGCCGACCCTGGCTCTGCTCAGCACGGCGCTGGATTCCGGCGCCGTCTACGAGAACAAGGCCGACAGCGTCTTCGCCGCCGACGCGGGTATCGAGGACGCCATCTGGCAGATAAAGTACGACGCCCTGGAGGCCCTCTACGACGACCCCAACTACGCCTACGATTTCACCACCGTCTGCGACTACGTGCTCGATAGCCCGGTGAACGGCCTGGCCGTCAACGTCACCATCCAGAACGTCTGGATTCCCTCTAACATCACCCTGGGCGAGCTCTACCTGAATCCGGCGCAGGCCAGGGCCATCATCGAGAGGGACATCACCGATAACACCACCAACCGCCTCATCGTCACCGGCACCGCCCTCGACGAGGACGACTACCGCATCAAGCTGGACTTCTACCCCGGCGAGGAAGAGGAAAATGCCCTGGAGGTCGCCTCGGTGGGCATCTGGCTGCCCCACGGCTTCACCTACGACGGCGGCTGCAACCTGGCCACCTTCGAGGACACCGCCGGTAGATATACCGAGAGCGTCAGCGTCCGCCCCGGCGGGCAGGCCGTCGTCTGGGACTTCGGCCAGCCGCCCCTGCTCTTCACCGACCTGCCCCCGGAAGGCCTCTACCCGGAGAGTAACCCCCAGACCGCCGAGATAACCTTTAAGTACGAAAGCGGGCAGGTGGAGGCCCGCCCGGCCGCCGTCGCCTGGATGGTCACCGCCGGGCCGGTAGCCACCGATATCCCCATCGCCTGGGACATCGATACCCGGATGTATAAAGCGACCTCGGCCGCCGGCAATACCGAAATCGAGGCCTACGCATCCCGCTGCGAGCTGCGCAATATGTACGTATCCACTCCCGGTGATTACGTGGCCATCGGCAACTCCCTGATGACCGATGATTACCCCGACAGCTGGGACATCCGCGATACCCCGCACGATACCAGCTCCTACACCGTGGCGGATATCCCCGATGACGCCACGGTGACCCACGCCTACCTCTACTGGTCCGGGTTCTTCGATAGCGGCTTCTCGTCGCCCCAGTACTGGGGGCCGGATAGTTGCGGCAACATGAATAACTGGGACGGCCCCAACCGTTACTGGCGCGTCTATAGCAATAGATTCCGCGGCGAGAAAACCCACTCCGGCACCGATACCCGCTACCTGGAGATGGAAGAATCCGTAGACCTGAGCGGCTGCCCGGCGGGCCAGACGATACTGGAGTGGTCACAATCGGAGTCTTATTTCGATAATTTAGAAACGACCGGCCTGTATGCCGACAGGCTCAAGTTCCAGATTTCCAGCAATAACGGGATGAGCTGGAGCGACTACGAAATAGCCTTCGCCGGCGACCTGGGCTTCGGGGGTGAGTATTATTACTACATCATCCCGGAAGGATACCTCACTGACCAGTTCAAGATAAAGTTCTACCTGGACGGTTTCAACGAAAGCGGCGAGTACTGCGATATCGATAATATCGCCATCGCCCGGATAACCGGCACGGCGGATACCGCCGCCGGTTTTACCATCAACGGATACGACACCCATACCGAGACGATAAGCGCCCTGCAGGCGCAGGTGCTGGGAACCAAGGTGGCCGGTCAGTATTCCTACGCCTGCTGGCAGGACGTTACGGCGCTGGTGAGGGCCCACTGCGTGCGCGGCGGCGACGAAAACCCCACCGGCAACGGGCAGTACACCGTCGGGGGGGCAGTCCCCCCGAACAGCGTGGAGGCCGATGACGACGAGCTGCTGTCTTACGCCGGCTGGTCGTTGATTATCATCTACCACAGCCAGGCGACGGCGGGGCGCCAGCTCTACCTCTGGAATACGTTCTCCTACTGCCGCGGCTCGGGCGAGAACCTGGACTTCGACGGTGACGGGGAGCCGGGCGGACATATCAGGGGCTTTATAATGCCGGAACAAATCGGGGACGACCCCGTCGCCGCCAAGCTGACCTGTTTCGTCGGCGAGGGCGACGAGTGCTGGCTGCCCGATACCCTGGCGGTCAACGGCGTGGAGCTCTGGGACGGGACGACGTCGGATTCCAACTACGAAGGCTATCCCCATAATGTCTGGAATGCCGAGTCAATATACATGCAAAACGGCATTGATATCGATACCTTTACCATCGGCTGGGACATCCTGCACGCCGACGACACCGAGGCGCAAATAGACCTGGTCAGCGATAACGATAACTTCAACCTGATATACCTGATACTCTCCGTCCGCAGCGAGACGGTTATCGGCGGGACGTACCATTATAACATCGAATATAACTAGGGGCAGGCGCCGGCATCCGGGCTAGGCGCCGCGTCTGGCGTCCAGCTCGTAGAGCTTCTCGATGACGAAGCGGACGTGGTCGTCGCATCTCTTGAAGACGCCGGCATCGTACGCCCGCTTTACGGCAGCGTCGTCGCTGAAGTCCACCCCCAGCAGCCCGCCGCAGGTGATATCGCCGAATTTTTCCTGGAAGGCCTTGACCAGGGCCTCGGCGTCCTCGTTGGCGGCCTCCCGCGCCGCCTTGGCCTTCTCTTTATCATCGTCGGAGGTACGGTGCCGCAGCCCCAGGGCCAGCGCTCCCGCCGAGAGCGCCCCGCAGGGGGCCTGCTGCTGCCCGGCGATGCCGCCCCGGAAGGCGGTGGC